>CANQVY010000007.1 GCA_947627405.1 uncultured Bacilli bacterium
CCTTTCTATTTTATTGTATCAAAAAAAGTAGACTGATTCTTTTTTTGAATCTGTCTACTTTTATCATATCACTTCATAGTGATTTGGATTTAATTAATGCCTCTTTTGATGATTATAAAAAGGATGAAAAATTTTTTACCTATTACATTACTTTAAGTGGACATGGTGATTATTCTAAAAATAACAATCCTATTGTAAAAAAGAATTGGGATCTTGTTAAAAATTTAAATTATTCCAACAATTTAAAAGGCTATATTGCTGCCAATATAGAATTTGATAAAGCTATGGAGTCCCTTCTTGCTAAGTTGAAAGAAGCAAATAAATTACAGGATACAATCATTGTAATCTCTTCTGATCATTTTCCATACTTTTTATCTGATCAAGATATAAAACAAAAATACAAAACAAATTTAAATAAATTTTCAAAAAGTAAAGGAACCTTACTTATTTGGTCAAACGATAAAACAAAAGGAAAAACAATTGATAAATATGGTATGAATATGGATGTTGTTCCCACCCTTTATAACATGATGGGATTTGATTATGATTCGCGTCTTTTAATGGGAAAAGATTTAATGAGCGATGCTGAAGGAATTGCTATTTTACCTGATCGAAGTTTTATAACAAATAAAGGCTATTATAATTCTTCTACTGACCAATTTACTAAATATAAAAATGTTACCATAGATGATAATTATGTAAATAGGATAAATGATTCTATTTCAGATCAATTTAAATATTCAAAGGCTATACAATATAATGATTATTTTAAATATATTCCTTTAGGAGGTCATAAATGAAAAATATTATCAAAGATAAGTTAGTTATAATCTTAATATCTTTTACCATTATTCTAGCTATTGATTTTCTAATTTATTATACTATCAATAGTAATATTAGAAATTACAAATATACGGATAAAGAAGAATACGAATCCGTAGAAAAAGGTATAAGATTTATTGAAAAATTGCCTACTTATTTCAATATTATTAATCAATCGTTTCATAATATAAATTCATTAAAACAGGAATATAAAGAGGCTATTGCTATCGCTTATTATTTAAAAAATAGTGTTGTAAATGATTGCGACGACAATGAAAATGAAATATGCATTTATGAATCTGACTTAAAAAATAATAATATATTTAAAATATTTAATACGAATGTATCCTTTTCTTCTAAAAAATTAAATCTTTATGTGGATGGTTTTGGACCACAAACTTTATACAAGGAAGAAAAAAATAAAAAGGTCTTTTATCGATTAAATCTAAAAGAAGAACAAAATGTTTATCAAATTTATAGTTCTTTTAAATCTTTTAAAAAAGAAAAAGATAAATATAATTTTTATATTTATCAAGGTTATTATAATAAAAATAGCAATTCACAATACGAACTTCACGATTTAATTCATGATGAAGTTGTCTATACACAAAAGATCAATAAAGATTTATTTGAAGATATTACAAATGAGGAAATTTCTAAATTGCAATTATATAAGTATATTTTAAAAAAAGATAAGAATGGTGAATATTATCTTTATGGATATAATCCTGTAAAAAGTGAATAATTCTATTTTTATTTTTTGTATATTATAAGTGGAACGAGCATTTCTTCTTCGGTTAATCCGGAATGGGATGATTTATGTTGCACTACTTTGTCATCGTAGCGAATAGCTTTATTTGAAATTCCAATGGCAAAATAATCACCTAAACCATCTCTATAATATTTATTTTCTTTTCCATAACCATATAATTTATTTTTTATTATGTCTTCTTTACTCATAATAATAAAATCATCTTTTAAGATTTCTTTTATTTTCTTAGGAAAAATTTTTTTATATTCTTCTTTTATACGAAAGCTACATGCTCGATTATCAATACCAATATCTCCCTTGAGCATTGTCATAATCTCTGGATAATTGCTTAAAGTTACATAAGTGCAATTGATATGACCATGATCGGAAAGTGCAATCACTAATGAATCCTTTAATGATTGACATAATTTTTTAAATTCTTTATCCAAACTTTTTAAAATTTTTTTTGTTTTTTGAGAATCTGTACCATATTTGTGCTCTGTATGATCGGGTTCATTTGTATAGAAATAAATATAATTTGTTAAGTTGTTTTTTATAATCTTTTTAATTTTTTTTCTTGCTTT
This sequence comes from uncultured Bacilli bacterium, assembly GCA_947627405.1. Taxonomy (GTDB): domain Bacteria; phylum Bacillota_I; class Bacilli_A; order RF39; family UBA660; genus CALVUP01. The sequence goes on from CANQVY010000007.1 coordinate 2,158, forward strand.
TCGAAAAGTTTCATTTTTTCGATCACTATAAATTGTTACTTTTTCACCATGAGATAAATTCATTTGATTTATTTTATCAACTATCGATTCATATTGAAGTAATGTTTTGGCTACATGATAATCGGCTGGCCTTTTTTTTGTTCCTTTAATATAATTCCGGGTTAAAGTAATAACCTGATTAAATTTTTTAAAATACATATCCCAGCCTAACCATCCATGCTCTATTGGATTAAGCCCCGATTCAATTGTTGTCCTAGCAGCCATAGTAGTTGATGGGAAAACCGATGAGATAGAGGTTACTAAATGCTTATATAAAAATGGGCATATTTCTTTATTTCTTTTTAATGTATTATATCCAAGTCCATCAAATAATACTAAAACAATATTTTTAGGATTCTGTTTTAATTCGTCATCCAATATCTTTAAAGAGGGATGATTCGTTTGAATTTTAAAATATTTTAAAATAGAATTTACTACATTTACTAATCCATTTCCATAATCTGGATAGATTGTTTTCATAAAATCACCTTTCTATTTTATCATATCATTTTTTTTTTGCTCGGTGAATCTTTTTTTTAAGTATATCTTGAAAAGAAAAAAAATATTTGTTATACTAAACAAGTAGTTATTTATATGGCCTGTTGGTGAAGTGGCTTAACACATTGCCCTCTCAAGGCAACATTCACGGATTCGAATTCCGTACAGGCTACCAATTAAAAAAAAGTCTCAAATATTAAATGAAATTCATTAAATACAAAGACTTTTCAATAGAATCGTACCTCATGGTACTTTTTTTATTCTTTTATAATTCCCTTTTCTTTTTTTGCATTGGATAATTTTTTTGATTGATTTATTTTTTTACCTCTTCATTGCTCCACAAAAGAAGAAAAAAGTAGAGGTTTAGCTGTTTAGTATACGAATTCTTTTTTGAATTCTTTCTTTACCAAGTAATTTCATAATTTCATATAAATCAGGAGTCATTGATAAAGTCGTAATAGCTACTCTTAATACCGTAGATACATCAGCGACATTTCCTTTGAAATGATCAGGATTTTCTTTATATTCCTTCATGTTAGATGCATATCCTAATTCATCACACAACTCTTTAATCTTATTAAACCATGTATCTTTATCATCTTTTTCATGATAATACTTAGCCATATATGTATTACATATTTTTTGTATTTCGTCTTTATCCGTTATTTTTTGAAAGTGGTATTCTTTTTCTTTCTTTTCAAACAATTCATCATACATATACCATACTTGATTTTTAATATCTGAAAAATTTACAAAGTCTTTTCTTGGTTTTTTCTGCTCTCTTTCAATATTAAATAAACAAATAGAATATTCTTTATATTTTTCCAATAACTTCTTGAATTCTTCATCGTATTGCTTTGCCCAAGTATATAAAGCGTCATAAACGTCTGCTGCTTTCATTTTACTAATTATATTTCTTGAAATGTTATCTAATTTTTCTAAATCAAAGAAAGCTCCACTTGAGGACATCTTTTTAGGAGAATATTGAAAGTCTGTGAAACCTTTATCTGGATTTGCTGTATGCCACTCTTCATAATTTGAATTGATAATTGTCATTAAAGCTTCAATCACAGCAAGAGTTGGGTAACCTTTTTCATGATAATATGTCATAGTTGCTTCTGGATCTTTTCTTTTACTAATTTTTCTTACACTATTTTCTTCTTTTTTTACTAATAGTGGCGTATGAATATATTTAGGAATTTTCATTCCAAAAGCTTTAAACAATTCTAAGTGTTTAGGTAAGGAAGATAACCATTCTTCTCCCCTTACAACATGGGTTGTTTTCATTAAATAATCATCCACTACATGAGCTAAATGATATGTTGGTAATCCATTATCTGATTTCATAATAACAAAATCTTCATCATTTTCAGGTAATTCTAGTCTTCCTTTGACTAAATCATCAAATTTAAATTTGTTTTCAAAATTTCCTAAGGATTTAAAGCGAATTACATATTTCTCCCCTGCTTTTATTTTTTCAATTTGTTCTTCTAAAGATAATTTTCTACAGTGAGACCAAATTCCATAATATCCTGTTCGAAATTTTCTTTCTTCTTGTTGCTTTCTTTTTTTCTCTAAATCTTCTTTCGTACAAAAACAAGGATATGCTCTACCTATTTCAATTAAATATTTAATAAAGGTATGATAAATTTCTTTTCTTTCGCTTTGTACGTATGGGCCATACTTTCCTACAATTTTCCCATCAAATTCATATTCATCTGGCATAATGTCATAATGTTTCAAGGTATCCATAATTAATTTTGTGGCTTCTTTAATTTCTCTTTTTTGATCCGTATCCTCATTTCTTAAATAGAATAATCCATTTGAATTTTTCGCTAATACATAATCAATGAGAGCTTGAAAAAAACCTCCTAAATGAATAAATCCAGTTGGAGAAGGCGCAAAACGAGTAACCTTTTCTCCTTCTTTTAAATCTCTTGGTTTATAAATCTCATCATAATATGAAATATCATGTTTAATCTCTGGAAATATCAAATCCGCTAAATCTTTATTTGTCATAAAATCACTCCTTTTTCAATATAAAAAAAGATTCTATCCTAAGGACGAATCTTCGTGGTACCACCTTAATTTGTTATAAATAACCTTAAAATCTTAACGCGATTTACGAAATACTTTTTAGCAAGTATTTAACTCCAAAGTTTCTTCAAATTGTTTATCTATCTATTTTCACCAACCATAGACTCTCTATAAAATAATCTCAATTTTACTCTTCTTCTTCGTCGTCTTTACATGATAAATTATAGCATTCTTTCTTTTATTAATCAATATTTTTTTCTTTTAACATTTATTTTCTAACTCTCTTACGTATTTTTTAAACTCGTCTCCTCTAATTTCACACTCTTTATATTGATCCCAAGAGGCTGATGATGGCGATAATAATACAACACTTCCAGGTTGAGCTACTTCTACACATTTTTTAAATCCATCTTTTAAATATTCATAAATGTAAGTTTCAATCTTTAACGTTTCTCCAAATTCTTTTACTCTTTCCCTACACTCTCCTATTCCTATTATGGCTTTGACATGATTCATATAAGGTTTTAAGTCATAAAAGTTTTGTCCTCTTTCAAGGCCTCCTAATATCAATATGATATCTTCATCAAAAGCTTTTAAAGCAATTTCTGTACATTTTACATTTGTTGCTTCTGTATCATTAAAGTATTTTACATGATTTACTTCACCTGAATATTCAAGGCGATGAGCCACTCCTTTAAAATTGGTAATAACATCTTTAATGATATCATTTTTGATATTTAACTCCTTTGCAACAGAAATTGCGGCCATAGCGTTTTCTATATTATGCATTCCTACGATTTTCATTTCTTTTGAATTTAGAATTTTTTCGTTTTTATAATAAATTATATTTTCTTTTAAATAAGTTGTTGCTGTTTCCTGTTTGCTCGAAAAATATTTTTTTATTGATTGGATTTCTTTTGTTTCTTGTAGTACATCTTCATTCTCTAAATTTAATATAGCTACATCTTTTTCTGTTTGATTTCTAAATATTTTAGCTTTTACTCTTTTATAATTTTGATAATTTTCAAAAAAATCAATATGGGCTTCAAATAAATTGGTCATTACTGCAATATCTGGTTTAAATGTTACTAAATTTTCTAATTGTTGACAAGAAACTTCCATAACGATAAGATCTCCTGCTTTTACTTTTTCTAAGATACTACATAATGGATAACCTATATTTCCTGCAAGAAACGTGTTGGGATATGCTTTTTTTACGATTTCATAAGTTAATGAGGTCGTCGTTGTTTTTCCATTGGTTCCAGTAATAGCAATGATCTTTACATTTTTTGGTAAAAGGCGAAAAGCAACTTCTACTTCATTAATTACCTCAATATGATTTTCTCTAGCTTTTAATACATAAGGATGTTTAATAGGACCCCCTGGACTTTTTATTAAATAATCAAATGTTTCATCTATAACTTCTATATTTTGGTCTCCTAAATGAAATTTTACTCCTAATTTTTTTAATTCTTCATATTTTTCTTGATCTATTTTTTCTTCATCCATAGAATCAACTATGAGTATATCATTTTTTCTTTTTATTAATACTTTAGCCGCATCATATCCACTTCTTGCAAAACCGAGTATCAGTATTTTCTTGTTTTCAAACATAGTAACACCTCTTATATCATTATACTATAAATCTATATATTTTTTACAAATTAATTAAGAAATTGTTACTCCCTTATAATAATGTTGAATAATTTGTTTGTATGTTTTTCCTAGTTTTGCCATTTCATTGGCACCATATTGACTCATTCCTACTCCATGACCAAATCCTCTTGTTGTAATTTTTAAGGTGTTTTCTTCTTGTATAATATCAAAATCGGCAGAGCGTAGAGAAAGTAAGGTTCTAAACTTTGCTCCCGAATATTCTTGGTTTCCTACTCTTATTTTACTGACTCGGTTTGATTTATTTCTACTTATAATTTCAATGCTTGCATTTCTATCTTCAATACCTAATTTTTTTAATACCTCTTGATAATTCAGTGTAACTGTTTTTAAATAAGAACTTACATTTTTATCCCATGTACTTTCAACAGTTTGTAAATATGGAAAGGCATTGGTAAAAACATTTTCTGCATTTTCCGTATATCCATTACTCGTTGAAAAATATAAAGCTTCAATATAATTTCCATTATATTTTACAGTCAATCCTTTCGTTTCATTTACAGCACTTCTTATCCTATTATAATACGCTTTATAACTGGTTTTCCACATAGATTTTAACTGAGAATTGTCCTTATATACTTGTGTACTAACAGTATCTGTTAATTTCTTATGAGTCTTAATTGCTTTTAAAGTGTAAGTTCTAGCAATTATAGCCTGAGCCTTTAAGGCTTCACTGCTAAATGAAGCAGGCATTTCTCCGGCAACTACACCTATTAAATATTCTTCTAATTCAATTTTTTCGACTTTTCCATTTGATCGATATACCGTGACTATTGTTTGATTTTTTTGTTGACTTTTTATTGTTTCCTGTTTTTTTGTTTCTACCTTTTGTTGCCTCGAAGATTCCTTTTGGGAAGCGGTAGATTTCGATTGATTTGTATTGGTCTTTTGATCGTTCTGTTTGTTTTGTTCTTTCTTTCCTTTTTGGGTTATACTTTGCTTTTCTGAGGGTTCTTCTTTTTTCTCTTCTTGCTTTTTAGATGTTTCTTGTAGATCTTTTTTATCTAGAATAATAGATGTTGTAAGTATTGGATCGAATGTATTTTTCGTAATATATTGATGATTTTCTTGTACTTCCTTTATATTGTTTGTAAGTAGTATGGTTGAAAGAATCAAGGAAGCACTCATAATATAAATTTTATTTCCATTAAAATGTATTTTTTCAATAATTTGTTTTAATTCTTCTTTAAAATTTTCTTTGTTAAAAAAGTCACTTGCAAATTCATAATCTTTATTTAAATAAAGATATAAAACTTTTTCTTCTTTTGTTTCTACGATTTTCCATTTTTCAATCATTTTTTTCACCAGTATTAGTTTTTACGAAATAAAAAATTATATAATAAAAAAAGGAAATCAAAATGATTTACCTATGTATTGCTTCTACCCATCCTTGATCCAATGGTTCTGCAGTTGCTTTTGCTAATTTTAATTTCTTTTTGTGTACTGGACTATTGTATTCATCAAAAATTACTTCATTTAACATATCTTCAAAGGATTCAATTGTTTTATGACAAAAACGCGTTGTATTTGCCAAAGCATGTATTACATCGGATGAATATTGTAAATACTCTGCTACTTTGTTTTGAAATTTTTCATCCGTTACTGGTTGATTTGATTTAAAATAAGCTGTTTTTGTATATCGATAACTTGTATTTGGTTCCATAACAAGGGCATACAATGTGCTATTGTCCTCAAGTTTTTCTACATTATATAAGCAAGCAAAATATGAAGAGCTATTCTCATTGATACCACTGGCTTTGATTGCTTTAACTGGATCTAATTCTAACATTCGTTTATGTCTTTCATATAAAGATACTTCTTTGTGTTTAACGACTTCTGTACTTTCTATAGTTTCTGTTTTTTGCTGTTGTCTATTTTCAGCCGCTTCCGGATCCACAAAGTAGATTTGACTGACAGATTTCATTAATTCTTCTTCTTTTAATTTTTCAATTTTTCTTTTATCCGCTTGATCTTGTTTTCTTATTTTAGAAGCAACGACTTGAAAACTATCTTTTATAAGATTAGCTGAACATGGCAATTGATTAAATTCACGTATAAATCGATTGAAATAAGAATGATTCTTTATTTTTTCAAAATAAACGTAATCCATACCCATTGCCATTTTTTCAAAGTCTTTCTCGGTTACAAAAATTGCTTTTTTATTTTGGACGTATCCATTTGCAATAATCAATCGAACATTTTCTATTGATTCTAATTCTATATATAGAGTACCATTCTCACTCATTTTTATAAATCCATTTTTTCGTAATGCCGCAACCGATGGATTATATCTTTCCATAATCACAGCTTCTGCAGCAATTGAAAAAGCAGCATCTATACTTTTTAATTCAAATGGTATCTTTTTCAAATCAATTTCATGTTTTTTAAAATAATTTTCTAAATATGTTAAAAATCCTTCCCTAGCCATATTTAAACCCCCTTTTTAAACATGGCTACATTATATCACATTTTTATAATTTTTTCAAGTTTAACTGAATATAACAGTATATTTTAAGTAAAAAAACTACACATCAGCAAATGATTTGTAGTTTTTATTGGCATAATTAAAATTGGCAATCTCAAAAAAATTTTCTAAATATTCTCTTTTATTATTTTTATAATTTAAATAATAGGCATGTTCCCATAGATCTACATTAAATAATGGTATATAGTTAAATAAAATAGGACTATCCTGATTTGAGGTATTGATAATATCTATAGTGTTGTCCTTCTTTTTTACTAAAAATGTATACCCTGATCCTTTCAAATTTAAGGCCATATTCATAAATTGTTTTTTAAAATTTTCAAAAGAACCGTATTTATCCAAAATAGCATCCAATAATTCTCCCGTTGGATCTTCTTTTTCTTTGGGATTCATACTTTCCCAGTAAAGTTCATGATTTATAACTCCACCTAAGTTAAATAAAATATCATTTTTGCTTTTTTCATCAAATAAATCCATATGATAATACAACTCTTCTATGGGATATTTAAAATCATAGTGATTTTCCAGTAATAGTTTATTTAGATTATTCATATAATTTTGCTCATGTTTATTATGATGTAACCCCATCGTATGTGTATCAATATAGGGTTCTAAATCTTGATATAAAAAAGGTAAAGGTTTTAATGTATACATAGTTATCCTCCTTTTTTATCCTATGTCAATCATAAAAGAATATACATTTTTAATTATATATAATAAATCTTTATTTCAATATTATCTTTGTTATCTATATTTTCTAATTCATATTTATATTTCTTTTTATAACAATCTATCTTTGTTTCATAGATTTCTTTTATATCCTTAGCTTTTCCTTTAAAAGTAGCCCAATATTTTTCTTCTGGTAAAAAAATTTTAAAATATTCTACACAAAATCCTGTTTTAGAAAATCAATTTGCTTTAATATGCCTAGCGTTTCTTTATCATCAATTACACCTAATGCATAATCAATATATTTAAGGTCATCTGACCAATTCATTCCTAGTCCAATTATTTTTTCATAATCTAAATTAGATGTTACTGTATTCCAAAAATTGTCAATTGTATTTACTTGTTCCCAATCTATACATCTTATTCTTGATTTATATCCTTTATAAATCATCTGTTTTTACAGCATTCCTTTACAAATTCTTCAAATAAAGGATTCATACTCTCCATTAATTCTGGATGAAATTTTACACCTAATACAAATCTTTTATTTTCAAGTTCAATTGCTTCTACTGTATGATCTGTAGGACATTTTGCCACTACCTTATATTCTTTAATATTTTCTTCTTTTGCAATACAAGTATGAATACTATTTACCACTATTCTTTTTTCTTTTATAATTTTATATATTTTAGAATTTTCATCAATCAAAATTTCATGGGCTATCTTCTTCCCAAATTGGTTGTGAAATAAACTCTTATTAGTCGAAACTTCTCCTCCTAAAGCTCTAACCATATTATTAAATCCTGAACAAATACCTAAAAGTGGAATATCTTTTTCTATACATATTCTAGCCACTTCTTCTTCATATTTATTGCTGACTAATCCGCCTTCTAAAACAACACCATCTAATCTACTAATCTCTTTTTCTAAATCTTCTTTTTCTTCGCTCGTTAAATTATAATTATCGCTTTCTTCGTCTTCTTTAAAAATAATTTTTCTATCTGTAGGTAATATTCCTACCGCTAAAGCATTGTTTTTTATAAGAACTAATCTTATATCATCCACAATTTCCATAAAATGCCACATATCAGTTACTAATGCTGGCTTTGAAACAATTCCTATTAATGGTTTTTTCATATTATCTCTCCGTAATTCCATTCTACCACTTTAGGCGTTTAAAATCCACTGTATGATTGCTTTTTTAATTTCGTAATATTCTTCTTTTTCAAATTGCATATTGGCAATACAAAATCTTTTATTTTCAATGTGAGAACAAAACATACACTCATGTAAATTAAAGCAATCTTGAATAAAGAAAGAGTTACTGATTTTATTCGAACAGATTACATTATAACTATTACTACAATTCTTAGAATCATCTGTACGAATACAAAAATTACATGTTGATGATCTTTGAGACGCTAATACAAATTCACATTGACTACAAGAATCACAATAAATAACACTTTTACACCCATTGCAATCACTCGATCTATACACATTTTCACATCCATAAATGGTATCACTTTTGGAAACATTTATAGAATCATAAATTCGTTCTGTTGTAATTAAATTTATGCTGTTCCATATATTAATTAAATCTTGTAAATTATTAATTTCCCGTTTAGGTAGCATCCATCCATCTACTATATCCTTCTTCTTCATATTTTCTAAAGTAATAAATCTTCCATTATTAATGGAATCTGCCCAAGTAATTTCATTCGTTATCGAATCATGTACTTGTTTTGGTAATTTAATATCAAAAGCATATTTATCTAAAATTTGATCTAAAGAAGAAAGGTTTTTTTCTTCAAATATATTTAAAAATATTTTATCAATTTTTTCCAATGCTTCTTTATCACTCATTATTTTATCTCCTTTCTACTCGATGAATTTTTTATTAAAATATCTTTTAAATCTATATTTTCGGTCACCTGGAAATTTATCTTCCTTTTTTCTGATTTTTCTTGTTTAATAATCGTTTTGGATTTTTCTTCTTTTACTCTTGGAATTGATGTAAAATTCAATGTACTTGCACGAAAAGCCGGTAGTAATGTACCATTTTTGTCAATACGTACAATACATTTTCTATTTTCTAATTCAGTTAATAGTTTTATTTTTCTTTCTTTTGTATCTTCTAATGGAATTTTCATATTAAAATTATCTACGAGTAGATTTGCATCCAATTTAGAAATTCGAAATACATAATAATTTACTACATTTGCAAATATAGAAGTTTTTAATTCTTCTGAAATTTGTGAAAAATATTGACCCGCTAATATTAAAGATAAATCATATTTTCTAGCTTCTGACAAATATCTAGATAAAATAGAATTTTCAACAACTGCGACTTCATCAATGATCAAAAGAATGTGTTCATCAAAACTATAACTTTGAATTAATGTTAATAATTGTTGCATTACTAATCCAGCAATGGTTTTAGTCACTTTATCTCCTAGTTTTGTTCGATCCAAAGAAAATAGAGTTAAAAAATGATCCTGTATTGTATCTTTTAAATTATAATTACTTTGTTGTTCATTAAAAACTGGAATCATTTCCATTTCATCAATAAAAGCAATAATAGGAGAAATGGCTTCTCCATAAGATTTTGTCTTTAAATCATTGAAATCGGATAAAAAGAAATCAATAACACTATTTGGCAAATTGTCTTTTAATTTTCTTATCAAATCATTTTTGTATTCAACATCTAAAAGAAGCTTTCTTAAATTACTAAAATTAAATGTTTCTGCCTTAAGTAAAATATGTATCGAATGACGAAGTACTCTTTCCAATTTGGAATTGTATTGATCAGCTATTATGGATTTAAATAATTCGACTAAAAGTTCTGTAGAAGCAATTACATCCTCATTTTTATTAATAAATAAATCAATGCTATCTTGATCTTGTTTAAAATCAATTACTCTTCCTATACCTCCTATATCCTTTTCTAAAGAAGCATGGGGATCAATTACAACCACTTTATATTTTCCTTTTAATTCTATATTCTTATTAATATTATTAATTAATAGACTGATGAATTTCGATTTTCCACTTCCGCTAGATCCAATGACAATAGAATGTTTATTGAAACTATAGCTATTTTGGTTTAAATAAAAGTCTCCTTGCAAATATGGAAAAGTATCAACTTTTAATATGGAATTTGCAGAGTCACTGGTTAGTATATGTAAAGATTTACTAATGTCTAAATATTTTGGAGCATTATTATAAAAATAAATCTTATTATTTTCAAAATTTAAGGTCAAAATGTTTTTAGGAATAGCAAATAAAACATGATGTCGATATAATTCATCGTTCTGTTTGGTATACGCTATTGTCTTTGTTAAAAATTTATCTTCATTTAATTTTCGAATCGTTATTTTTATGTATCTTAGATCTTTATTTTTTTTAATTTTAAAAAGTTCAATTAAATCAATAGCATTTTTCGCTGGATTTATAATATAAGGAAAAGAATAAATAATATGTTCAATCGATATATGAGAATGATTTCTAAAAATAAATGCATCTAGATTATTCATTTGCGATGGTAGAGTACAGTTTGTTTCTACAAAATATCTAATTCGATTATCATAAATGGATAAATAGAATTTCCATTTTCTTAATAGACCATTATACTTTGAAATTATATGAATTAACTGATTCCATTCTTCCTTTGAAATATCTTTTTTGGATAAAAATATTTCATATGTTTCACACATTTTTTCACCCCTAACTATTTAAAATCTCTGAGAAAATTCTAAAGGTTCACTATCGCAATAACTTATCAAAAACACATTTCTTGACTTCTAATATTTGATTTTCAAATGCTACAAGATGGATAATTTGCGTTCTTTGTAGTACATATAATTCATCAATAGCGTTGGGTAATCTTCTATAAAATCTTTATATAAACTTAAATCTGTATATAATCTTGTTTGCTTATAATACTGTAAAGATTTACATTATCCACTCCATTACTTCGTTAATACTTTTTTTATGCCTTTCATAAGGAAATTCATTTGAATATCCAATGGATAGAGCTACCACTAATTCTTTATTCTCATATTTTACCTCTTTTGCAATCAAATCATTTGTATAGACAATATCTCTAATAATTAAACAAGCCAGTCCTAAATCTATAGCTCTTAAACAAATATTTTCTATAGCACACCCGATAGATAAATAATCTCCTCGAAGCCAACTGTCTTTTTTTTCTCTGAATACCAAAATTAATACAGGAGCTTCTTTTATCACCCTAATGCTTCCAAGCAAACTACTTGTTGGGTCATATGGCCTTGTTGGATCCATATTACTATCCCTCTTAATTTTTGTTTTTTTCAATTCACGCTCCATTATAGTTGCAATTTTATTTTTTTCATCATTCTCTAATATGACAAATTGCCATGGCTGTCTATTTGCTGCTGAAGGAGCAAGCCTTGCACTTTCAATTAATTCAATAATATTCTCTTGTTTTATTTTTTTCTTTTTAAACTCTCTTGTACTTCTTCTTTCTTCTATTACCTTTTTTAATTCCATACAATCACCTTATCTACTATCCAATTTAGCACATATAAATAAAAAAAACTGATTTTTTATAAATCAATTTTGTCAGTTAAAATATGGGTACTAAAAAATCCGTTTTTCCATCATGATAGTATTCTAATTCAGGAAGATTGCTCAAATTAAAATGACAACTTGGATAAAATTTTAAATAGAAATCACTAATTTTCTTCTGAATATCAACAGCCTCATCTGTAGCAATTGGAAATACTAACCATTTTGATCTGGGAATGACTATTTTTTCAAATTCATCTATTTTTTGATCCCATAGTACCCAATAATCATCAACTTTATCCTGCATACGATTTTCATAAGTTGTCATACCATACTTTATATTTCCATATAAAGCATAATATTTATTGTGCATTTGCTTAAAAAAAAGTGGTGCTTCTCTATTTATTTTTTCTGTTGTTGTTTTAATTTTTTTGCCATATAATACTAATTTATCTAAAGATATAATTTCATAAGAAATGTCATTTTCTAATTCAATATCCTCATTAAATGTTAATTTTGGAAAATTTTTAAATTTATAGATTTTCCTTTTTACTTCACTTGGTTTTATTCCGTGAAAATTTTGAAATGCTCTTGAAAAACTTGTGGCATTATTATATTGATATTTTATAGCCACATCCATGATTCTTAGTTTATTATTATATAAATCAAAGCCTGCCATAGATAATCTTCTTTTTCTTATATATTCCGAAAGAGTAATTCCTGTAATAACACAAAATATTCTTTGCATGGTATAAACATTTACTGCCATTATTTTTGCGATTCTATTATAATCTATTTTTTCTTCTAAATGATTCTCGATATATTCCGTTATTTCATTTAAACACTTATATATGTTCATAATACAACACCTATATTAATTATAGCACATTTTTTTATTTTAACTTTCCATTATACATATCTTGAAATATTCCTGGAGTTTCCTTTAATTCATCATATTTTCCACTTTGAATAATTCTTCCTTTATCAAATACTAAAATTCGATCACAATTTTGCAAAGTCGTTAATCGATGTGCAATAGAGATAATTGTGATTTTATTTTCTTTCTGTAGTTTTTCAATTTGTTTTTGAATGTATTTTTCTGATGTGTTATCTAAAGCACTTGTTGCTTCATCTAAAATTAAAATTTTAGGTTTTCTTAAAAATATTCTTGCTATAGCAATACGTTGCCTTTGTCCACCGGATAAATTATTTCCCCCCTCGGCAAGAACTGTATCATACCCTTGATCTAATCCTTCGATAAAGTTATCAATGTATGCTTTGGCGGCTGCTTCTTTTATTTCTTCATCTGTTACTTTATCATGTGCTCCATAACAAATATTTTCTCGAATTGTACCAGCGATTAAAAAAGGATTTTGAGGTACTAATGCAATTAAGTCAGCAATTTCTTTGCGTGATAAAGTATCTAAAGATCGATTTTGAATTGCTATTGTTCCAACTGTATTTTTCTCTAATTTAGTTAAAAGTTTTATAAAAGAAGATTTCCCACATCCAGAAGGACCCGCAATACCAATGAACTCTCCCTCTTTTATATCTAAATTTAAGTGCTCTATAACCTTTTTGTCACTATTTTCATAAGAAAAATCTACATTTTCTATATGAATTAAATCCATTTCTTTTTTATTAATATTCTTTGCTTTTATATTCTTATATGAAAAATCTTTTTTTAAATCAATAATATTAAAATATTCTCTAGCTAAAATCGTTGATTCTGATAATTCATCAAAAATTCTATGCAATTCACGAAGAGGTGTAGTTAATTGTGTAAAACATAAATAAGCAGTTAATACAGTACCTACACTAATCATTCCTTCCCCTGCTAAAAAAGCAGACATTCCAATTACGATAACCGTAAATATAGCTTCATTTACAAATTTTAAACAATCATAAAAGGCCATAGCTTTATGATGTTTCATTTCTTTACTACGTAAATATTCTGATTTATCCGTAAATCGATCGACTTCTTTTTCCGCATTATTTGTAACACGAATAACTTCAATTCCATTAATAAGTTCTACTACCGTTCCATCCATAGATGATTTTTCTTCCATTAGTTCTACACGAATTCCTTTTTGTGTTGAAATTTGCCTGAAGACAATTAATATACCTATTGGAATAACAAATAACATTAATAAAGATAAGAAAAAAGGCAATTTAGTAAATATAACGATAATGGCTGCAACCCCACTAAAAATAGCTGGCGCAAAATCCATAAATAAAAGTTTTAATAGTCGAATGGTCCCGTCCAAACTACGATTTAATCGTCCATGAATATTTCCTGTCATATTCTCTTTAAAATAAATAAGTGGTGCATGCAATAAGGAGCTTATAGCATTTGATCGGGCATCTTTTTCACATCTAGTACATGTATCTTCCACAATGACTCTACGAATTACTTTAATTACTTCGTTTGAAACAGTTACTATTAATATAAATAGTAAAAATGGTACTATTTTTATAAATGATAAATTTTCTTGATTTAATACATCATCTGTTAATTTTCCTATTGATAAGGGTAATAATTGACTAAGTACAGCTGAAATAATCATAATTATAATAATAATTATAAAATTAAATTTCTGTCTTTTGTTAAGCATTTGATAAATTCTTTTTAATAAATTTCCCTTTTTTTTCATTTGCTTTATTCCCTACCTTTATTTTATAAATATTAATCTCCTTTACAATATAGCATATATTAAAAAAAAAGAAAAGTAGCAACATTTGCTACTAATTTATCTCCTTGTAAGTTTTAAAACTTTTGCAGATCCTGTTAGTTTTGAAATTTTATCTGTTAAAGATTTCTTAAAATCATTATCTTGAAGATATTGAACTTCCTCTTCAGTTAATAAATCCGAACCTTTTAGTTGCTCCCTAGGAGTACAGTTGCGTGGTAAATAGCCAGTAATGCCATCAACACTACATTCAGCAAAGCTATCATAAGCAACATCAAATGGCGCTGCATGTTCCAAAACAGCAGGTACAATTTGTTTCCCATAATTTGAACTTTTCGGATTTAAATCAATATAAGTTAATTTCCCATTACTGTATGCAGTTAATGAATCTTGATTATTTTCAGAAATGCTATCGTAAATAATAGGTACTATCGTTTCTTCAGCTAGTGGAACTACTTCACCTTTTTTATTCCTTTGAAGTTTAATTACTCCAAATTGAAATTTAATCTGTGGTTTGAGAGATTCAAGTTCCCACATAGTATATTCATTTATATCATCTAAACAACAACCTGAAACATTAAGATCACAAACAACAAAGTGATCATCCCATAGTTCAATAATATTCCAATAATCTCTAGTTAGTTGAATGCCGTCCTTTTCCAAATGTAATTTGTAATTATTCTCACAGACATTCCCATCTTCAGTGACTTCTAAAACTGGTATCTTTTTTACTTCATATTCATGTTCAAATACATCATTACCTTCTTCTAATTCCTCCATTGTGTATTTGTGTTGATTTTTTAAATAACTTTCCATTTTAAATTCCTCCACAGAAATATTATAATATATCTTCAAATCTTATTACATATTTTTTTATTCTTTTGGATTTTTATTATTTTGTGGTTTTAAGAATAGTTTTTTAACATTTTTTATATCTTCTTGTACTAATAGAGAAGATTGATTTTCTAAAAGAAATTGTTGAATAGGTATTTTGCTAAAATCAAATTCTTGGCCATTTTCTGTCTCTATCACAGGAATATTTATTTCTAATTGCATAAATTGTCCATTATTCAAATCAAATAAAACTGTTTGTCCAGTTTGTTCATCATTGATTTCTAATAATTCAAACCCATTTCTTTTTACTCGACATTTTCTTGATGGCATTAATGTTTCTCCAGATTGAGCGATAATTGTGTAAACATCATATCCATTTCTCCAATTTCCACAATGATAACATAAAATACCATTTTTATAATAATATCTAGTATGACCCATATGTTCTAAATTAAATACAACATTTAACTCTTCATCAATTAGTTGATTATTTATTGGATTAGGAATATACCCTAGAGCTAAACCATCTCTAAATTCTTCCATTTCGGTATATGCAACTTTTTTTATGTCTTTCGTTTCTGAATTAAAAATATAATGTTCATCCTCTTTTTCAAGAAAAAAGTATTTGTTATTAGTGTCATGTAATGCCTTAATATTATCATAATCAATATTAAGAATTATTTCACTTTTTTTATTCATCAAACCTCGTTTGTGATTGTTACCTGTTATTGTAAATACTGCATAAGGACTAAGATTAGGAATAAAATCCATTTTACTTATAGTATCGGTTTTAGTGTCTATGATTACTGTAATATCCTTTTCTATTCTTGGCTCATACTTTTTGGTTCTTATTTTCTTTTTAAAAGTCATTGTAATACATTCTTCACTGTTAATCGAAGTATACCAAGGTTTTTTTGTTTCTCCTATTGTATAAATTTTTATAACTTCCAATGCATTATTTAAAATAAATAATTTTCTATTTTTTAATATTATAATTTTGTCATCCGATAATTGCATTATTAAATCAACATTTTCAATAATAACTTTTTGATTTAAATCGATTATCATATTACTAGATATAAATTTCGTTTTATCGATAATACTAAATCTACCGTCAATTTTTGGAATAATAATATTACCACTTCTATCTATTATCATTTCTTGATGTTGTTCATAAGATTTTTTATCACTTTCCTGTAATGTTAAAATCCCATCTTTATAGGTTGCGAAAATCATATTATTTGGGAAAGGTATATAGTCATTTGTATTTAGATCAAAAACTTTTTCAACAGAAAACCTATCTTTATTACCTATTGCAAATAAACCATCACCTATATAATTTATTTCTTTTACTTTTTTTATTAATTTCATGCCATTATTTAAAGAAATCAAAAATGATTCACCATATATATTTTCAGCAATTAAATAATCAATTTCATTATAATTGATAATATTTTTAACTTTAGAAAACAAACCAAAATTTAAAGTGAAGATTCCATTAGTAATAACATCAATATCTTTACATCCTCTTTTTCCTATAATACGAATATAATTGCTATCTAACTTTTCTAATGAAGTGATTGTAAATTTTTCAATTACTAAACCATTATTTACTGATTCTAATTCATTTGTCATTGGTATTCACCTCTTTTGCAGTAAGTAGTATATCAAAATTCTGTAAATTTTTCATCGGCTTTATTAATTTTTTTCAAAATTATTTTGTAATAAATCTTGATAGTTTCCAGTTTTAGATACAATATTATAGGGATGTGATTGTCTAAAAAGTTTACGTTCTTCTTGTGACATTTCCAATACTTCATCAGCTATATCTATATGTAATATACCATCTAAATGATCCATCTCATGCGATAAAACAGTAGATTCAAATCCTTCAAAAGTCTCTCTATGTTTTTCTCCATCCATATCAAAATATTCAATTAAAATTTTATATGGTCTTTTTACATGTCCCACAAAGTCCAAACAACTTGCACAAGCTTCCCAATAATCAGTAAGACCAGAACTTTCAATAATCACTGGATTTATTAACACTCTTGCTTCATTGTAATTTTCTTCCTTTTCAGTAACTTCGTTTTTTTGCATTTTATTAATAATATCCAAATTTGTATTTTTGATATATACAAGTCTTTTTAAAATTCCAAGTTGAACAGCAGCCATTGCCATTACTTCATTTTCCTTACAAAACTGGGCCAACGCATTAATATCATTTTTCAAATTCTTATCATTTAAATTAACTTCGGCTGAAACCTGTCTCAAATATTTTTCATTATCTTTTATTGTTATTGCTTTTACTTTCATATTTATCCTTTCCTTTCAAAATGGTAGTGTGCATAGTTTGTATACAAACTACCTATTTTTTCCTTTATTTATCTATATTTTCTATATATTTCTTAAT
>CANQVY010000008.1 GCA_947627405.1 uncultured Bacilli bacterium
TTGGTTACAAATTACATTTTAACAGATTTATCGCTTTATTTGTATATTCGAGGTCTCACATCAATTGTAACACTACAGAAGGATCAGGGAAAATATAGATCTTTTTCTTGTAAATATACTTATTTTGTAGTATAATATGCTCCATATAGGAGTGATTGTATGAAACTAAAAACCCAAGAAAAAATAAGACTTGTTGAGTTATTAGCGGGATTAGGCTTAAGTTATGGAATTATTTTAACAAATCAAGAGCATTTATTTGATCATTATATGCAATTTCAGGGGGAATCTTTATTAGCTTTATCTCCTTATTTGTTAAACGTACTTACATCATTAAGGCAAGAAGTGCATACAGAAGAATATAGAGAAATTCAAAAATTGTATAATCAAGTAATTGAAAATACAACAACAATTATGCATGAGATGGGAATCGATGATCCAGTACAAATTTTTGCCACTTACATGTATATGTATCGACATGGATATTTATCTTTAAATAAGGATTTCGCTTACAAAAATGATATGAAAGATTTTGCAAAACTTGGAGGTGTTGATGTTATCAGAGGAAAAGGGGTTTGTAGATCAATTTCTTCTATGTTTACAGATATTTGTGATCATATGGATTTAAAGGCAGTAAATCTACTTGTTAAAGCCAATGATGCGATTGGAAAAATTGAAAAATTATGTGATCAAGATAAGCCTGAGGTAGATGAGCAAACAAAAAAATTTGTGAAAAAGGTGGTTATGATTACTGACCATTTATCTCTTGCAAATCATCAAATTACAATGGTAGCAAAGGATGATAAAAACTATATTTTAGATCCTATGAATGATGGATTTTTACAAAAAGGAGATAGAAATAAGTTGCTTCTTGCAAATGATCCTAGTTCGCATATGACCTTATTTCACGGCCAATATTTACTTGCAAGAATTATGGGAAATGTACAAACTACAAATTTAATTGCATTACATAAACAACTTACCCTACCAACAATAGATTATGAAGAATATAAGCAAATCTATTTAGATACATTACACTTTTGCAAAAATAATATTGAATGGTTTGAAGATTTTTATCAAGAAAATAAAAAGTTATATGAAGAAATAAATTATGAAAGCGAAAAACATTCAAATAATTTAATTAGAATGTTTGGCTTTGGTCCGATTCAAAAGAAAATCGGAAAGTAGAAATAAAATGTGCTTTTTTAAATAGTGCCATGAATTCTTTATGCAATCATGCAATTTGCTTTTTTTTATTGAAAAAGCGGAGGCAATAGTTTGGTTGTTTTAAGAAAAATGTTTAAACAATCCCAATACGATTGTAAGTTATATTTTTTATAGATTATATAAACGTGTCTAATTTTATGAGGCAATTCTTTGTAAGGACTATTCCTATGAACCTTATTAATATGACTATGAATAAAAAATTAGCCAATTTATTTGTAAAAATAATGAAAAAGAGAAAAAAATATAATAAGTAAAAAAAGAATGATTCAAAATCTTTACATAAAAATTTATTTATGATATTATAATTACTAGTGATTGGAGGAAGTATTATGGAAAAAATACTTTTAATTATATCGATACTGCTAATAACGATTGTATTATTACAAAGTAGTAAAGCAGAAGGGGCAGCTCAAATTTTATCTGGAAATAGTTCTGATTTATTTAAAAACCGTAAAGAAAGAGGATCAGAACTTGTAATTACAAGAATTACTTTTCTTTTAGGATTTGCGTTCTTTATAATTAGTTTGATTATGGAATTTATGTAATAGACTTTGGTCTATTTTTTTTGTAAAGTTTTTGTTTTTTTGTATAATTTTAAAATATAAATGATAGGGTTATGCTATAATGAAATTGGTGAATTTTATGAAAGAAAAAATAATAGAAGTTTTAAATAGAGCTAATAAAGCATTATCTTTCGAAGAAATTATGGAGTGTATATATATTTCTTCAAAAGAGGATATGCAAGCATTAAAGATGACTCTTGATGCATTGGAAAAAGAATTTATTCTTTATCGATCAAATAAAGATAGATATATGTTATTAAAAAATAGTCCTTTAAAAAAGGGGATTGTTCGCGCAAATAAGAGAGGGTTTGCTTTTGTTGATGTTGAAGATATGGATGAAGATGTGTATATTAATAAAGATAATTTGAATGGGGCTATTCAAGATGATGTCGTTTTAGTAGAAATTACTTCTGCTAAAAACATAGAAAAATATGAAGGACGTATTTTAAAAGTAATTGAAAGATCTAAAGATACGTATGTCGGTGAAATTCATTTTCATAATGATAAAGGAATGATTACTCTAGATGATAAAAAGGTAAATTTAAATATTGAAGTTTCTAGAAAAAATAGTTTAAATGCTGTGGATGGGCATAAAGTATTAGTAAAAGTAACATCTTATTATGGAAAAAATAATGCTCGTGGAGAAATTATTAAAATTATAGGTCATAAAAATGATCCAGGGATAGATATTTTATCCATTGCTTATAAATACGATATTAACGATACATTTTCGGATGAGGCGATGGAGCAAGCTCAACAAATGCCTAATGAAGTTTGTGAGAAGGATAAAAAGGGAAGAGTGGATTTAACGGATCAAGTTATATTTACGATCGATGGGGATGATACTAAGGATATTGATGATGCAATTGGCATTGAAAAACTTGCAAATGGAAATTATAAATTAGGAGTTCATATTGCGGATGTTAGTTATTATGTAAAAGAGGGGGATCCTTTAGATAATGATGCTATGCAAAGGGGTACAAGCGTTTATTTAGTTGATCGTGTGATTCCTATGTTGCCACATGAATTATCAAATGGTATTTGTTCTTTAAATCCAAATGTAGAGCGTCTTGCTATTTCTTGTGTGATGGAAATTGATCCTAAGGGCAAAGTTGTAAATTATGATATTTTTGAGAGTGTCATTAAATCAAGAATTCAAATGACTTATAAAAAAGTAAATAAATTTTTAGAAGAGAATATTGTAGTTGAAGGGTATGAAGAGTTCACTTCTCATTTAGCATTGATGCAAGAATTGGCTGAAATTCTTAGAAAAATGAAGAATGATCGTGGAGAAATCAATTTCGATGTTGATGAGGCTAAAATTTTAGTCGATGAAAATTGTCATCCTACAGAAATTACATTACGTAATCGCGGAAAAGGTGAAATGCTAATTGAGGATTTTATGATTGCCGCTAATGAATGTATTGCTCAACATATTTATCATATGGGATTACCATTTATCTATAGAGTTCATGAATATCCAAAAGAAGAGAAAATTAGAAATTATTTAAATTTTGTTAGTTTGCTTGGATATCAAACGATTGGCAATATCAAAGATTTAAGACCGAAAACTATTCAAAAAATATTGGAATCACTAAAGGATAAACCAGAATATAAGATTTTATCTAGTTTGTTATTAAGAAGCATGCAGAAAGCAGTTTATAAACCTGAAAATCTAGGGCACTATGGATTGGCAAGCCAGTATTATACACATTTTACTTCTCCTATTCGAAGATATCCAGATACAACGGTTCATCGCTTGCTTCGAACGTATTTGTTTCAACATAAATTAGATAATCAAACGATTCATCATTGGCAAGAAAAATTGGTCTTTATTGCGGAACATTCTTCTCAAATGGAAAGAGCTTCCGTGGAATGTGAACGAGAAGTCGAAGATATGAAAATGGCCGAATATATGGAGAATCATATAGGAGAAGAATTTGAAGGTATGATTTCTAGTGTAACAAATTTTGGAATGTTTGTTGAACTTGACAATTTAATAGAGGGATTGGTATCAATTAAAGATATGAAAGGATTTTATCATTTTGATGAAAAGGCAATGACACTTACAAGTGATAAGATGAAATATTCTTTAGGAGATCGATTGCTAATAAGGGTATTAAGAGCTTCAAAAGAAGAAAAAATTATTGATTTTGAAATTATAAAAAAATTGTAGGTGATAAAATGGAAATACTAAACCGAAAAGCACGATTTGATTATTTTATTGAAGAGGAAATCGAATGTGGCATTGTTTTGAAGGGAACAGAAATAAAATCTATACGCAATGGTTCATGCAATATTAAAGATTCTTATGCAGTAATAAAAAAGAACGAAGTCTATTTATTAAATGCTTTTATTGCAACTTATCAAGAAGGAAATTTGTTTAACCATGAGGAAAGAAGAACAAGAAAACTCTTACTTCATAAGGTAGAAATTAAGCGATTAAAAAATAAAATTGAATTACAGGGGTATACTCTGATTCCCTTGAAGATTTACTTAAAAAACGGAAGAGCAAAAGTATTGCTTGGTCTTTGTAAGGGTAAGAAAACTTTTGATAAACGGGAAAGTATAAAAGATAAAGATTTAAAAAGAGAAAGTCAAAGAGCTATTAAAAAAAGTTATTAATTTTTTCTTTTTTTAATTTTTTCTTTTTTTTATAGTGTTTTTTGTCAAAATATGTTATATTATCATTGTGAAAATAAGATAACAATAAGTTAATTTTTTAGATGTTTGGATAAAAGGAGGAAAAGATGAAAGAAAAAAAGAAACCAGGGGATAAGGTAGAGAAAAAAGATTCTATTTTTAAAAGAATAAGACATTTTATTGGTAAAAATAGAAAATCTATATTTTTAATTCTATTATCATTATGCGTAATGGGTGCATCAGTTTTTCTATTGTACAAATTGTTTTTTAATCCTGCGAATGAGGAAAAAATTTATGAAAATTTTAGAGTAACCAATGTAATGACAAAAGAAAAATCAAATAGGAATATTCCTAATGATTCAACATTTTTTATAGAAACGGATGAAAGAGTAAATGTAGAGTCTGTTAAGAATCATATTTATATTTCACCTTCTATTGATTATGAGATTAAAAAGATTAATTCTAAAAAGTATGAATTAATTCCATTAGAAGAATTGGTGGATAATCAAGTATATAGTATAGAAGAAGTACAAAATGAAACTTCTACTTATAAGTGGGCTTTTGAAACGGAAAGAAAATTAGTTGTAACGAATTATACCGAAAATTTAGAAAAAAACGAAACAATAAAAATCAATTTTTCTATGGATAATGTTGAAGATATTAATGATTATGTGAGTATATCTCCATCGGTTGATGGAACGTGGAAAAAACATAATAGCACATGGGTATATGAAAATACAGAAGCATTTCAAAATGGAACGGATTATAAAGTTCATATTTCTAATGGAGTAAGGGCAGGAAAATACGAGTTAGAAGATGGCTATAGTTTTACGGTAAGCTGTTATTATGAGGGCAACAGTCAAGATACAATGGATTTGTATCCTTATACGATGGATTCTATTAATACGTTTACTTCTAAAGAACAAGTAAAATCAACCATTATATCCAATGAATGGGAGCGCATTGATAATGAAAGTGTTGTTGTTCATGTTTATAAATTTAACAAATTAGATGAATTTAAAAAGACAGTGACAAAAGAAAAGAAATTGAATTTAAAAAGTTTAGAAAATGTATATACCAAGGAAGAAAAAATACAGAATAGTGTTGTAGCTTTAAGTAAAAATTTAAATAATGGTTATTATATAATTGAATTTAATTGCAATGGAAAGAAAATGTATCAATATGTTCAAATTAGTGATATACAGGCGTATCAAATTACTACAGAAAGAGATTTACTTGTTTGGACAATAAAAAACGGGAAACCAGCTTCCAATATTGAAGTTGAATATAATGGAAAAACATTGAAATCAAATAAAGATGGTCTTGTCAAATTTGAGAATATCAATAACAAAAAATTAAATAATTCTTTTATAACGATCGATAAATCTTCAAAGAATCCTATTGTTATACTTACTTCAAATTTTGATAAGAACAATTATCCTAATGGCTATATTTATACGGATCGACCAATTTATAAATCAACAGATACTATACAAGTCTGGGGTTATATTGCGGTTTCTGATTTTATAGATAAAATTGAAAATAAATTTACGATTCAATATGGCAACTTGACAAAAAAAATAAAAGTAAATGAGAATGGAACTTTTACCACAACGATCAAACTAAATAATCATGTTGATAATGATTCTTTTGATATAGCTCTTTGTTATGATGATGCTTATATTGCTCAAAGAAGTATATCGATTTATAATTATACAGAACCAACCTATACGTATACAATTGATATGAATAAGCATATTTATTATGCAGGAGATACAATTGAATTTGATGTACTTGTGAAACATATGACAGGGTTAACCGCTAAAAATAAGAAGGTAAAAGTTGTTTACAATAACAAAAAGTATTCTGCAAAGACGAATGATCAAGGGATTGCACACTTTAAAATAAAAACAAACTATGATCGCTCTAATGATTTTCAATATGAATGGGGAGAAATCGATGTATATACTGGAGATGATGAGGAAGATTTTGATTCTTATCAGGCAATAGAATATGTAGAAGTTTATAACCATGACATTAATATTAATGCTACTACTGGTGGTAAGAATGGAAATTACAATTTAACCATTCAGGCCAATAAGATTGATTTTAAGAAGACAGAAGAAAATAGGTATTATTCTACAGCATTAGGTGATAAATACAATAAAGAAGCAACTATAGAAATCTATAAAAATACCCTAGAAAAAGTTATAAATGGAAGTTATTATGATGATATAGAAGGAAAAATGGTTGATAATATCGATTATATCGATAGCGATGAATTAGTAGATACTAAAAAAGTAACATTAAAAGATGGAAAAGCAACTTTAACACAATTAAAATATACGGAATCTTATACAGAGGATAAAGATATTAATTATTATGCAGTAATTCAAATGAAAGATACAAATAATCGAATTGTAAAAGAAACGGTTTACTTTTATTATAATGATGATATGTTCTATAATAATGAGGATTATATTCAATTATATAGTGATTCTATGTCTACGGGAAGGCATAATTATCAACTTGTAATTCACCAAAAAAATCAAGAAGATTTTTATAGTTATAAAGCCAATGAGAATGAAACAATTGATTATTCTATCATGGATAAATCAGGTAAAAAAGTGGATATAAATGGTCAATTGCTTACGGTATTTTATAAAGAGAAAATATTGGATTCAAATATAAAAACAAGTGATGATTTAAACTTTAAGTTTAATAAAAAATATATTCCAGGAATTTATTTGGCGGCTGCTTATTTAAAGGATGGTAAAGTGTATAGTGTAGCTTCTACTTATGTGGATTATGATGAAACAAATAAGGAAGCAAAAGTTGTTATTAAAACAAATAAAGAGAAATATAAGCCTGGAGAAGAAGTAGAGACAACAGTTAAGGTTGTAGATAAGAATGGCAAAGCTTTAAAGACAGATGTAAATTTAAGTGTTGTAGATAAGGCAATTTTTGAAATCGCAGAGGATAATACAGATATTCTTTCTAATATTTATATGGATCGATGGTATGCTATGTACCAAGTTTCAACAGGTAGAGATTATTATTTTCCTAATTTTGGAGGTAGAGGTGGTTCTGGACAAGATAAGGTACGATTTAATTTCAAAGATACTGCTTATTTTGATACGGCAACAACCAATAAAAACGGGGAAATCAAATTTAAATTTAAATTACCTGATAATATTACAAGTTACCGATTAACAGTTCATTCTGCAAATCAAAATGGCTATGTAGGTGTCAATACAGCTTATATTACAGTTACCAAAGATTTCTTTATAGAAAGCCCAGTGCCACAAGGTGTAAAATATAGTGATGATTTAGTTGTGAATGCTATTTCTCATGGACAAAATGCAAAAGATGAAGTGCAATATACTTTTGAAATAGATGGAAAGAAATTAGAAACAAAAGCTAAAGTAGATCAATATGCTACTGTTAATTTTGGAAAGCTTTCTGTTGGAAAGTATGATTTAAAAATAACAGCACAATGTGGAGAATATAAAGACAGTATGATAAATACAGTTTCTATCGTTGGAAATACACAGGAAGTTCCCGTAAAAACAACGACAGAATTAAATGAAAAAACAAATATAAAAACTACGAAAAATCCAATTATTTTAGAAATATATGATAAAAAATTAGATTCATATTTAAAATATATTGAGTATTTAGGAAATTGTTATTCTTCTAGATTGGATAAAAGAATTGGTATCTATGAAGCTGATCGATTGACAAGGAAGTTTACTCAAGAAAAGGAATTTAGTTATGGGAATTTATCTGAATACATATATCAGGATACCGAATTGGTTTCTACAACTCCAAATGGAAAAAATAAAGATGTATTATTATCTGCCGTTGTAAACCAATACACACCAAACTATTTTAATTCTTATTATGATAATGGATTTGAAGAGGTTCTTATGAATGAAACAACCATGTCTAGAGATTATTATTCAGCTATATTAGGACTTGCAGCAAATCACAAAATGACTTTATCTCAACTTGATACTTTAAAGAATAGTGATAAAGATAGAGATTATTTAGAAACCATTCTTTTGGGCAATGCTTATGGTTTTTTAGGGGATTATGAAACAGCTAAAGAAATCTATCACAC
The DNA here is from genome assembly GCA_947627405.1 of uncultured Bacilli bacterium. Classification (GTDB taxonomy): domain Bacteria; phylum Bacillota_I; class Bacilli_A; order RF39; family UBA660; genus CALVUP01. Next base: position 8,554 of record CANQVY010000008.1, read on the forward strand.
CTTAAAAGTAACTGTAAAAGATTATATTGTTTCTATCAATGATAAAAAAGTAGATGATGATGATATTTCTGGAATGTTGGCTATACTTTCTAGCATGGTTGATAAGAATATGTGTAATAAAATTATTGATGGTTTGATTCATAAAAAGAGTACCACTATGTATTTAAACTTTGCTATTATTGCATATATAGAAAATAATACTGAAAACATTGATTCGAATAAGAGTGTTACAATTCATTATGGAACTATCAATCAAAAAGTTACAATTCGAGGGTTCTTGGTTGAAAAAATCAGTCTTGATAATAAAGAATTAAAAAATTTGACATTTAAAAATGCGTCCAAAGATTTACAAGCCTCTTACTATTATGCAACAGGAATTGATGAGGTGGATTCTAAAAACATCAAGAAGGATGTTCGTACAACGATTGCCAAAAATGTTAAGAAGAATACAGATCTTCCTTTAACGATTCAATATACAAATTCTTCAAAAGATTATATTGATCTTAGAATTGCTATTCCAAATGGATTGTCTTTAGATAAAGAAAGTTTAAATTTAAAAGAAGGTATCTATTTGAAATCTTATAAAAATACCTATGCAACAATTAGTATTTCGACAAAAGTTAAAAATGTAAATTTAAAAATTCCATTTATAGCTGTGAATGAAGGAAAATATGTATTTGAACCTGTTGTAATTTTTGACAATGGTACTTATCATATTTCAAGTAAAATGGATATTACAATTAAATAATCTGGATCATTATTTTAAAAGCAACGAATAGTTGCTTTTTTTTTCATCTTGTTAATGATATAATAATATTGGTGATAATATGTATAAGACAATAAAAGATTTAGATTTACATAATAAGAAAGTAATTATACGCTGCGATTTTAATGTCCCCATTCAAAATGGAATCATTATGGACGATAATCGAATTGTTCAAAGTTTAAAAACAATTCATTATGCAATTTCAAAAAATGCTAAAGTCATTCTTATGTCTCATTTAGGTCGTGTTAAGACAGAGGATGATTTAAAGAAAAATAGTTTAAAAGTCGTAGCAAAACGATTGGAAGAATTACTCAATATACCTGTTGTATTTGTAAATCATACCCATGGTAAAGAATTAGAAGAGAAAATTGAACGTTTACAGCCAAAAGAAGTGTTATTGATGGAAAATACTCGATTTGAAGATTTAGAGGGTAAAAAAGAAAGTTCAAACGATGAACAACTTGGAAAATACTGGGCAAGCTTAGGAGATGTATTTGTAAATGATGCTTTTGGTACAATTCATAGAGGGCATGCATCTAATGTTGGCATTTCTTCTCATTTGGAAAGTGCTATAGGTTTTTTAGTTGAAAAAGAATTAGAAGAACTTGGAAAACTAAATCATCCCAAAAGAGATTTTGTTGTTTTATTAGGAGGATCTAAAGTTTCAGATAAAATTGGTGTAATAAAAAATTTAGTAGAGAAATGCGATAAAATCTTGATTGGTGGCGGAATGAGTTATACCTTTTTAAAAGCAAAGGGATATGAAATTGGGAAATCTTTATTAGATAGTGAAAATATTGATTTTTGTAAAAATATTCTTTCTAAATATGAAAAGAAAATTTATTTGCCAGTGGATACGATTTTAACAGATAAAATTGATGAAGAAGGAATCGTAAAAAATGTTTTTATTCAAAATATAGATCATGAGTTAACTGGTGTTGATATTGGTTTGGAAACAGTAAAAAAATATAGTGAAATTATAAAAAATGCAGGAATGATTTTATGGAATGGGCCATTGGGGGTTTATGAAATTGATCAATTTTCACAAGGAACAAGGAAATTACTTGAAGCAGTTACAAATAGTAAAGCGATTAGTATTTTAGGCGGTGGAGATATTGTTGCGGCTGCTTTAAAATTTGGCTATAAAGATAAAGTAACACATGCTTCAACAGGAGGCGGAGCTACACTTGCTTATTTAGAGGGAGTTGCTTTACCAGGGCTTAAATATATTGCTGAAAAAGAATAGAGGTTATATGAAGAGTTTCAAAAAAAATACAATTTTAATTTTTTTAATTACTGTTTTCGTATTGTATTTTATTTTAAAGGATGATTTTAGTAATATTATTCATGAATTACTCCATATAAATATAATGTGGTTGATTGTAGCCTTTGGATGTTTCTTAATCTATACATTATGCAAAGCGGAATCTTTACGAATGGTAGCTGTAAAAAACGATAAAAATTTTACTTTTAAGCAATCTTTTATGCAAAATTTAATTGTTCATTTCTTTAATGGAATTACACCTTTTCAAATGGGCGGACAACCTATGCAGATATATATGTTAACGCAAAATAAAATGAGTATTACTAAGGCAACTAACGTTGTAATACAGGAGTTTATTTTTTATCAAGTAGCTTTGGTTTTATTAGGTATTTTTGCCGTTGGATTAAATTCTTTTTATCATTTTTTTAATAAAGTTCATTTCTTACAAGTACTTGTCGTTTTAGGATTTCTATTTAATGTAATTATTGTATTGCTTTTATTGCTTGTTAGTTTTAATAAAAAAATTACAAAATTTATTATTATGGGAGTGGTATCTATTTTTTGTAGATTCAAGATTATACGAAATAAAGATAAGATGGAACAAAAGGTTGATAAAAAACTTCTTGATTTTCACGAAAATGCTAAATACTTATTATACAATAAAAAAATGTTTTTAAAAGGAGTCTTTGTTAATCTCGTAGGATTGCTATTTTTCTATATTACACCATTATTTATTGCGTATGGAATGGGAATTTATCCTATGAATGTTATTAAGGTAATTACAGCTTCTGCTTATGTTTATTTAGTTGGTTCTTTTGTTCCCTTACCAGGATCTTCAGGAGGATTGGAATATTCATTTATTCGTTTTTTTGGCAATTTTATTAATGGTTCCGTTTTACCAGCCATTTTGATTATTTTTAGAACGATTACTTATTATTTACCTGTTTTGACTGGGGCTTTCATTTTTAATTTTTATAAAGGAGAGGAAAATAAATGAGAATAGGTTTATTTACGGATACTTATCCACCATTTATTAATGGAGTTTCAACTAGTGTATGCATGTTAAAAGGGGCTTTAGAAAAATTAGGACATACTGTATATGTTGTTACTGTAAATCCAGATTCTATGAAATATAAATACGATAAGGAAAATCATATCATTCGACTAGGGGGAATACCCGTTAAAATTTATGATTATCGTTTAACAGGAGCTATGTCTATTCGAGCTTTTAATGAGGTCAAAAAATGGCATTTAGATATTATTCATTCACATACAGAGTTTGGGGTTGGTAGTTTTGCAAGAATCTGTTCGCATGAATTAAATATTCCTCTTGTACATACCTATCATACGATGTATGAGGATTATGTTCATTATATAACTCATGGATATTTTAATAATTCAAGTAAGGAAATTGTAAAATATTTAAGTTTATTTTATTGTGATAAAACAGTTACCGAATTAATTGTTCCAACAAAAAAGACTTACTCATTATTTAAGGACAAATATAAGGTAGATCGTAATATTCATATTGTACCAACAGGAATAGAAATTGAGAGATTTTACACAGAAAATGTGGATTCTAAAGCTGTTAATCAGTTAAGAAAAAAACTACAAATAAAAAAACAAGATTTTGTAATTGGATATGTTGGTAGAATTGCTGAGGAAAAAAGCATAGATGTTTTATTAAAAGCTACAGCCAAAGTTTATCAAAAAAATAGCAATATTAAGTTGATTATTGTAGGAGATGGGCCAGATTTAGAAAATTTAAATCAATTGACTAAAAAATTAAAAATAGATACTATTACTACTTTTGTAGGAAAAGTAATGTGGGAAAAAGTTCCTCTTTATTATAAATTATTTGATGTATTTGCAACTGCTTCTACAACGGAAACACAAGGGTTAACGGTTATAGAGGCTATGGCTGCTTCCATTGTTCCTGTTTGTATTCATGATGAAAGTTTTTTAAATGTTATTGTAGATGGATTAAATGGTCGTATCTTTAAAAATGTAGAAGATTGTAGTAAAATTTTATTAGAACTTTCACATGATAAGAAGAAATTGGAAAGTTTAGCCTCTCAAGCTCGGAGAAACGTGGAAAAGTATAGTGCACATTATTATGCAGAAAGTGTACTTGATGTATATAAATATGCATTGCAGAATCGAAAAGAAAGGTTTGGATGGGTCTCTAAAATATATAAAAAGGTTGTGAAGAAAAAATGAAATATATCGTGTTAAATCATAAAATGAATATGGATTATAAAACGATGAAAATCTATTTGGAACAATTAAAAAAGCTGGATACGAAAGGTAATAAATTAATTGTTTGTCCGAGTGATATTTACTTGACAAATTTTCTTGAAGCTCAATTTATTGTTGGAAGTCAAAATGCTTCTTCAAATAAAGATGGAGCCTATACAGGGGAAGTTTCCGCAGCTCAACTTCGATCTTTGGGAGTTAAATATACGTTGGTAGGTCATTCAGAGAGAAGAAAATATTTTAAAGAAAGTAATCAAGAAATTAATAAAAAAATAAGATTGCTTCTTTTAAATAAAATAAAACCTATTTTATGTGTTGGAGAAAGTTTAAATGAAAAAAATTCAGATTCTACTAAAGAAGTAATTTTTAAACAATTGAAAGGTGCTTTTGATAAACTTTCAAAAAAGAATGTGGATAATTTAATAATCGCTTATGAACCAGTATGGGCAATAGGAAGTGGTAATATTCCTACGAAAGAAGAGATAGAGACGGTAATCTCTTATATAAAAGATCTGATTTTTCAAAATTTTAATGTGAATATTAAAATTTTATACGGTGGTAGTGTGAATGAAAAAAATATAGATATTATCAATCAAGTACAAGGGCTTGATGGTTATTTACTAGGAACAGTTAGTTTAGATATAGAAAAAATGAGAGTATTGATTGATAAATTGTAAAATTTTGTTTTCGACAAAAATTGCTATTATTAGCTCTTTTTTTATGTAGAATTTTATTATATAATGTTTATGCGTGGTAGTAAGAAAGGAGAAAATATGAAAGATAATATTAGAGTTCTTATGATAGATGATAATAAAGAACTAATAGGAATGATCAAGGAGTATTTTAAAGATCACGCTAATATAGAAGTAGTAATGGAAGCGAATGATGGAGTAGAAGGATTAGCATTAATGAAGGAAAAAACATCCGAATATGATGTGGTTTTATTGGATTTGATTATGCCTAAAAAAGATGGAGTACAGGTTTTAGAAGAAATGAAAAAGGATGGAATTCAGAAAAAAGTTATTGTACTTACTTCATATAATGCCCAAGAAATGATTCGTAGAGTGTCAGAACTTGGAGTGAATTATTTTATCTTAAAACCATTTGAACTTACTGATTTAGAAAAACGAATATTAGAATGTGCAACAGATAATAAATATGACAACAAATCTATTGATATTTATCATAATAATTTAGAAATCTCAATTACTAAGATTCTACACGAATTAGGTGTACCATCTCATATTAAAGGATATCAATATATTCGAGAGGGAATATCAATTATTTATGAAAGACCAGAAGTTGTAGGTGGTATTACTAAAGAATTATATCCTGAAATCGCTTTAAAATTTGATACAACTGTTTCACGTGTGGAAAGAGCTATAAGACATGCAATAGAAGTTAGCTGGAACCGAGGAAATTGGGATTTGATGGAAGATATTTTTGGTCATAGTGTGGATATTGATAAAGCAAAACCAACAAATAGTGAATTCATTGTAACAGTTGCGGATAAATTAAGGTTGGAATTTCATAAGACTAGACAATAGTCTTATTTTTTTGTTATACTAATCAGTAAAAAAGGAAGTGGCAATATGTCAATTGCACGTATATATAATACAAAAGAGGCTATTTTGATAAAAGATTTAATGGTAACTTATAACAATATGGTATTTGAATCGGATTCTTTTAAAGATAAATTTATAACATTTGAAGAATACTTATTATATACTTTAAAGTTATTAAATGATAGAAAAGTTTCGAAAGAAAGACAATTTAATATATTATATGAATACGAATTTTTAATGAATTTTCCATCTTATATGTTAGATAATATTTATGAAAAACAAGTAGATTTTGATTATTTTTCTGTTGTAATGGGTGATAAAAGAGAAGAAGAATTATGTGCATTAAAAAAGAAAGAAAATGCTGTTCAAGTCGACGATTATATCGGTTCTTCTTCAGATGAATTAATAAAGAGAATTTATGCAATTGAAAAAAGTTTTTCTAAAGATAAAAATGTGAAAATCTTATTTGAAAAGATTAGGTATAATCGACTTCAAAAAGACGTTCGATTTTATGATTTATATTTTAAAAACTTAAATTTTGAACAAAAGAATCAATTAGATGAACTTTGGATAGAAGAGTATCACAATCATTTTATGAGTGATCTTCATTTTGCACAGCCAAAGTGGTTAAATGCTGATGTTTTGAAAAGACTTATTCATGCTATTGAAAGGGGTAAACTTAGTGTTTTAGAATTAAATTATGATTTATATGATGATACAAAAAGTTTAAGTACGTTTATGGAAAATTCTAAACAAAAGCTAGATTGTGATTCGCAATCCCATGTAGCAACTAAGCAATTGATAAAGATATTAGGAGAGAAAAATTCCTAAAGTAAGAGTAATGAAAATTGGGTAAAATCGATTCATGAGAAAGATGCAGATGCCATTTTATATTTTAATTTGATATTTATCTAATTTTTTTTATGGATTTATTTACATTTATTGACTTTTGATAAATAAAGAGATATACTTTTCTTATAATTATAGTAAGGAGAAATCAAAATATGGAACGAAAAATAAATTCTTTTTTACAAAGATGGAAAAAAGATAATGCAAGAAAACCATTGTTAATTTATGGAACAAAACAAATTGGAAAAACATATAGCGTATTGGAATTTGGGCGTAGTAGTTATAAGAATGTTGTTTATTTCAATAGTGAAAACTATAATGAATTAATCAAAGTATTTAAAACCGAAAATACAACGGATAAAATTATTTTTAAGCTTTCGTTATTATCTGGAGAAGAAATTAAAAAGGAAGGTACATTAATAGTAATTGATAATGTCAATAATAATGATATTGTCAAAGGAATAAAAAAGTTTGGATTAGAAAATTCAGATTATCATATCATTATGATTACTTCTTTAAAAGCAAACTTAACAAGATTTAAAGGAGAGGAATTACAATTTAAGCAAATGTTTGCTTTAGATTTTGAAGAATATTTAATGGCAAAAGATAATGTACAATTAATTGATTTTATAAAAGATTCTTATAGGACGAATAAACCTATGCCTTTTCACAGTGTTGCGCTTGATTTATATAATGAATATGTCATTACAGGAGGTATGCCGGAGGTTGTAAAAGCAAGCTTAGAGGGAGCTGATTTATTAACTTTAAAAGCCATTCAGAGTAAAATAAGAGATACATATTATAAAGATTTCTATCGTATGAAAAATTTAATCGATACTCCTAGAAGTGTGGAAGTTATGAATAGTGCTGTATACCAATTACAGAAAGAAAATAGAAAATTCCAATATGGGCTCATGGGCACTGGAAGTCGAGCAAAAGAGTACGAATCGAGTATTAATTTCTTAAGCATCAACAACTTTTTATATAAAGTACATAAAGTAAGTGATATAAAATCTCCTCTTACAAGTTGTAAGGATAAAGATAGTTTTAAATTATATTTTAATGATACAGGCATATTATTTAATAGTTTAAATATAAGTCGAATGCGATTTTTAACTGATCAGAAGTATAAAAATTTAATTTATGAGAATGCTGTAGCTATTACTTTATCGCAACAAAATATGAATGTATTTTATTATCAATCGGAGGGAAAGAGCGGCTTAAGTTTTGTAATTCAAAATAAAACGGGAGGAATTGTTCCAATTGAACTTGTGAATAAAGATTTATCGAAATCAAAGTCATTAGGTATATTTATGAGAAAATACACGGTTTTGGAAGCTATTCGAGTTACTGAGGAAAATTTTAATAGTAAGAAAAATATTAAATACATTCCAATTTATGCTACGTTTTGTTTAGGAATGTAAATGGATAAAGGAGATGATATAATCATGGGACCTCTGTTACTTATGATTTTAGATGGAGTAGGAATAAGAGATAAAGAATATGGAAATGCTTTTGTACAAGCCAATACTCCTAATTTTGATTTTTTGTTAGAACATTTTCCTAGTTGTAAAATAGAAGCTAGTGGTCAATTGGTAGGGCTTCCTAAAGGACAAATGGGAAATAGTGAAGTAGGACATATGAATATCGGTGCTGGAAGAATTGTATACCAGCCACTTGAATTAATTAATAAAAGTATTGAAGAAAAAGATTTTTATAAAAATAAAGAGTTGTTAAATGTGATTCATCATACTATAAAAAACAATAAAAAACTACATATTATGGGTTTAATTAGTGATGGTGGTGTACATTCTCATATTGATCATTTAATGGCTTTGTTAGATATGTGTAAGCAAAATCGTGTGGAAAAATTATATCTTCATTTGTTTACAGATGGAAGAGATGTATCTCCTACAAGTGCTTATAGCTATATTGAAAAAGTATTAAACAAGTTAAAAGAAATCGGTTGTGGAACGATTGCTTCTATATCTGGTAGATATTATGCTATGGATAGAGACAATAATTACGATCGGATTCAAAAAGCCTATGATGTTATTGTAAGAGGAGAAGGAAATACAGAAGAATCAATTAAAGATTATATTGAAAGAAGTTATAAAAATAATATAACTGATGAATTCCTTATCCCTGCTAAATTTGCTGAAGGGGCAAATGTAGAAGATGGAGACGGAATTGTAGTATTTAATTATCGACGAGATCGTTTAAGAGAATTATTTACAGCTATTACGAATAAAGACTTTCAAGATATGCCGGTTATACGTTTTCATGATGTTAAAGTAGTGACGATGCTTCCTGTTTTAGATTCTGTAAAAGCTGCACATGCTTTTGATGATCCTATTTTAAAAAATATATTAGGAGAATATTTATCCAAATGTGGCTTATCTCAACTAAGAATAGCAGAAACGGAAAAATATGCGCATGTTACATTTTTCTTTGATGGTGGAAAGGAGATCGATTATCCAAAAGAAAAGAAAATCTTAATTCCATCACCTAAAGTAGCTACTTATGATTTGAAACCAGAAATGAGTGCAAATGAAGTAACAGATGCTTTGCTACTAGAAATGCAGAATTTTGATGTGATTATTCTAAATTTTGCGAATGGTGACATGTTAGGACATACAGGCGTTTTAGAAGCTGCGAAACAAGGAATGGAAGTTGTTGATAAAAATATTGGAAAAATTTATAGTAAATTGTTAGAATTAAATGGAACGATGATTGTAACTGCTGATCATGGAAATTGTGAAGAAATGTTAGATGAAAATGGCAATGTTCTAACAGCACATACTACGAATTTAGTCCGATTAATCATAACACGAGAAGGATTAAAATTAAGAAATGGTAAATTAGGAGATATCGCTCCAACCATGCTTGATTTATTAAATTTAGAAATTCCTAAAGAAATGACAGGAAATAGTTTGTTGATTCATAGATAGATTTTTCTATCTTTTTTTTATGATTTCGTTGATTTAATCAAACATATATTCTATAATTGTATTGGGTGATTCTATGGATAGGGTTATTTTTCATATTGATGTTAATAATGCTTTTTTATCATGGACGGCTGTTGATTTATTGCATAAAGGGTATAAAAAGGATATTCGAAAATTTCCTTCTATTATTGGAGGAGATGAAACAAAAAGACATGGGATTGTTTTAGCTAAAAGTCCAGTGGCAAAAAAGTATGGAATTAAGACCGCAGAAACCATTTATTTAGCTAAAAAGAAGTGTAAAAATCTAGAAGTTTATTCGCCCGATTACCAATTATATACTAAAATGAGTGAGCAATTATTTTCCTATTTAAAACAATTTTCTCCTAAAATGGAAATATTTTCAATTGATGAATGTTTTTTAGATATGAGTAATACTTCATATATTTATAAAGATCTAGAACAGTTGGCTCATCAAATCAAAGATTATATTAAAAATCATTTTGGATTTACTGTAAATATTGGAATTGGAAATAACAAATTGTGTGCAAAAATGGCTAGTGATTTTGAGAAACCAGATAAGGTGCATACTTTATATCAAGAAGAAATTGAGAAAAAAATGTGGCCCTTAGATGTAGGTAATTTGTTTATGATCGGAAAAAGTTCTGAAATCAAATTAAAAGAGCTTGGAATTAAAACAATAGAGGATTTAGCTCATGCAAATGTAGACCAGTTAAAAAAATATTTTAAAACAAATGCAACCCTTATGATCCAACATGCAAATGGTCTCGATAATAGTGATGTTACAGCTGGAAAATATCAAACAAAAAATAAGAATATAAGTGTATCTAAAACATTACCGCATGATACAGTAGACTTGGAAGAAATAAAAAAGATTTTGTTACAAGAAGCAGAAGAGATAGGAAGAAGTCTAAGAAAGCAACAAGAATATGCTAAAACGATTGCTATAACCATTCGAAACAAGGATTTTTTTGATTATTCCCATCAAATAAAATTAAAAAATCAAACGAATGAGACTAAGGTAATATATGATGTGGCATTTGATTTATTTCTAAAAACTTGGAAAAAAGATTATATAAGAAATATAGGGATAAGATTAAGTGATTTTGTAGAAGATAATCATTATCAAATGAATCTTTTTGAAAGTGAAAAACAAATACAAAAGAAACCCATTGATTCTGCACTCGATAAAATTAAAGATAAGTATGGATATGATAGTATAATTCCTGCGAGTTTATTAACAAGTTCTGTGGATAAAAGTAAAAAAGCAAATTAATTTAAAAATTTTTAAATAATTACAAAAAGTGCTCTATTGATTTATACTATCTGTTTTATATAGTTATAATTTAAGCATCTTTTGGTTATAAAACAATATTTTTTGAATGATGTTGCTATTTGGCATACAAAAAATAAGTTGTAGAATTAATATTGCTTTCAGCCGGACTGGTTAGATCTGAAATTTATTATGTTCCAGTTAACCCAAATAAAACAATACTCTTAATGAGTTATTGTTGAGTTATAATACATATGTCACACAAGATAAATAAAAAAAGATACCATCTGGTATAATTAAGTTGA
>CANQVY010000009.1 GCA_947627405.1 uncultured Bacilli bacterium
GGGCATCTTATGCAATGAGAAAAGTCATTGAGGATCAAATTGCTTTTGGAGGAGAATATTCGGGTCATATTTATTTTAATGATCGAATGAAAACGATAGGAAGCGGAATCTATGCAGCTTTGAGAATGATTGAACATTTATCTAAGAGTTCTAAAACTTTAGCGGATGAAGTGGATGGTTTAAATCAATATTATTCTACCCCAGAAATTAAATATGAATTTAATGAAAAAAAGAAAAGAGGAATAGTCGAAGAAATTAAAAAATATTGTTTATCTAAAAAATATACGATAGATACTATAGATGGAGTAAAAGTTGTTTTTGAAGACGGATGGGCTTTAATTCGTATGAGTAATACCGGACCACATATTACCGTTCGATATGAAGCCAATTCAAAAGAAAGATTAGAAGAGATAAAAAAAGAATTTACAGAACAAATTATAAAAAATTAGACAAAAAGGAACATAAGCATTCTCTATACTTAAAACAGGTGATAGGTATGAGAAAGTATTATGTTTTTAGAATTAGAAAAGAATTTATCCAATTGTATAAAGAAAATCCTGGATATTTATTTGACAATTTAAAAAGAATTTTCTATACGGATAAAAAATATTTACAATATAGTTTTAATTTGTATAATCAAATTACAGAAAAGTTAGAAAGAAATCAATTGGATCGTTATTTATATATAAAGCTTCATAATAAGATGTTTTATCTTAAGAAAGATAATCAACATATTATTAATAATTTATACAAAGATGAGATTAGTATTTTAGAAGTTAAAAATAGTTATGTGGTTATAGAAGTTAATAATAATTATTCTATGTTTTTTGAATTTTTAAATAGTTATTATCCAGATTATTTTGTATGCGATTTTCATAATATTGATTATTTCTGGTTAAAAAATATGAAAACGCTTGTTTAATTAAAAAAAAGAGAGTAAAATATTTTTGGGAGATGATTATATGCTTAAAGATATATTATATTTAGTAATAGGATTAATTGTAGGTGCTGTAATTGGCTTTTTTTTAGCAAGACATTTTATAATGAAATATTTAAAAAAGAATCCACCAATTAATGAAGAAATGATAAAAGCTTTAATGATGCAGATGGGAAGAAAACCTTCACAAAAACAAGTTAATCAAATGATGAAATCCATGGAAAAATATATGTAGAAAAAAATTGGAAGTTTATGGATAAGCGAACAAGAAAAAATATAAAAGAAAGTATCAATAAAAGCGATTATTTATTAGAAAAATGGTATGATAATACTTATAATATAGCTTCATTACAACATTCCGCTCAGTTTGATGAATTTATAAATATGCAAGAAGTATTGATTGAATTTGGAATGGATGCTAAAGAAGTTGAAGAATATTTAAGTAAAAATTTTAAAAAAATTGAACCTGCGTATTTTTATCAAAAATGCTTGGTTTCAGAAAATTTCAAACACTTAGAATATTATTTGATGCATCCAGCACTTTTTAGAAATAATTATTCAAGATTATTTGCTTTAGAAAAATTTTATAGCACTTTATCCGATGAGCAACAGCAAAAAACTTCATTTATAAGTTTTACTGCTGAAATGGGAAAAAGTAAACAACTCTATGGATATACTTATGAGGAAATGCTTGCTATGTATCCTTTAACCGATCAAAAACTTCAAAATATGGAAAGAATACATCAGGTTAAAAAGGCAGCAAGGGAAAAAGCAAGGAGAAGGTAAAATGGGACTTTACGTAAAGTCCTATTTTTTTTTTGTTTTTTTTTAATAAATTGAAATCTATTCTTTACTTTTCTTTTCGTTTATAGTATTATCAAATTAAGCAGTGGTGAATTGTGGTAAAAAGTGGGGGATAATATGTTTATTGGAGAATATCATCATAATATTGATGAAAAAAATCGATTGATTATTCCATCTAAATTTCGCGAAGAACTTAAAGATGAAGTAATTATTACTCGTGGTCTTGAAAATTGTTTGTTTCTTTATCCAAAAAACAATTGGAAAAAGATTGCGGATAAACTAAATTCCTTACCATTTACTAAAAAAGATGCTCGTAGTTTTAATCGTTTCTTTTTATCCGGAGCCACTTCTGCGACGTTTGATAAGCAAGGTAGAATTAATATTTCTCCTGTTTTAACCGATTATGCTAAGTTAAATAAAGAATGCGTAATTATCGGGGTAGGAGATCGATTGGAAATATGGTCCCTTGCAAAATGGAACGAATTCTTTACAGCAAATGAAGAGAATATGTCCGATATCGCTGAAAATTTATTTGAGAGGGATATAGACTTTTAGGTGATATTATGCATATAAGTGTTTTATTAAAAGAGTCGGTAGATAGTTTAAATTTACAGGAAGATAGTATTGTAGTAGATGCTACATTGGGATATGCAGGACATAGCAGTGAAATTTTAAAGCGAATAACAAGGGGTTGTCTTTTCGCCTTTGACCAAGATAAAGAAGCAATCAATTATAGTCAAAAAAAATTACAAAAAATTGGGAATAATTTTGAACTTATAAAAAGTAATTTTTGTCATATGAAAGAAGAATTAAATAAAAGAGGAATTTATGAAGTAGATGCCATTTTATTTGATTTAGGGGTTTCTTCGCCTCAGCTGGATAATAAAGAAAGAGGATTTAGTTATCATCAAGATGCTAAATTGGATATGCGTATGGATCAAGAGAACTCTTTTTCGGCTTATGACGTTGTAAACTTTTATACAGAAGAACAATTGACTTATATTTTTTATAAATATGCCGAAGATAAGTATGCAAAATCTATTGCTAAGAATATTGTTCGTGCCAGAGAAAAAAAGAACATAGAAACGACTTTAGAATTAGCAGAGATCATAAAAAATAGTGTTCCCGAATCAGTAAGAAGAAAAAAACATCCAGCCAAAGTAATATTTCAAGCCATTCGAATTGAAGTAAATAAAGAACTTGAAATCTTAGAAGATGCTTTAAAGGATGCTTTATCGTTGCTTTCTAAAGATGGGAGATTAGCGGTAATCACATTTCATTCTTTAGAAGATCGAATCGTTAAAAAGGTATTTAAGGAATATACAGAGATCGATAAAATGGTAAGAGGCTTGCCTAATATACCCGTTTTCTATCAAAAAGAATATCAATTGGTATATAACAAAGCCATAAAACCTAGTGCGGAAGAAATTCAAAAAAACTATCGAAGTCATTCTTCCAAATTAAGAGTAATTAAAAGAACGAGTAGGAGAGATAAAAATGAAAAAAAATAAAAAGAAGATAAAAATGACAAAATTTGTGAGATTGGTATATACAGTTGCTATTTTTTTAGGTGCAATTACTCCTATATTGGTTGTTTTTTCCCAAGCAACGTTGAGTAAAATTAATTACGATGTAGAAGAAATGAAAGAAAAAATTAATGAGCAACAAAAGAAAAATGAAAGTTTAACAATGGAAATTAATGAACTTGCAAGCTTAGATAAAATCCAAGAGATTGCAAAAAATCAAGGTTTAAGTTATAATAGTAGTAACATTAAAACAATAAATGGAAGTGATTAAAGCTTATGAGAAAAAAGTCTAGAAATATGGTAAGCAATTCTGCATTTTGGTATATTCTTGGACTTTTTTTTCTTGTGTTTGTTGTCTTGATCATTCGTATGGCTTTTTTGTCATTATCTGAAAAAGTGGATGGAGTAAATTTAAAAAAATTTGCAAGTACTCGAACAACTTATAAAGAGACTATCCCAGCCAAAAGAGGAACAATTTATGATTGTAGTGGAAATGTTTTAGCGCAAAATGTTTCTTCTTATACTTTAATTGCTTATTTAGATGCCTCAAGAAGTAAAAATTCAAAAACACCACAACATGTGGTGAATAAAGAAAAAACAGCAAAAGAATTATCAAAATATATAAAAATGAAAGAAGAAGATATTTTAAATTTATTAAATAAAGATACCTATCAAACCGAATTTGGTTCTGCTGGCAAGGGGCTTTCCGAATTGGAAAAAGAAAATATAGCACAGTTACATTTGCCAGGAATTGATTTTATTGAATCACAGAGGAGATATTATCCAAATGGGGATTTTTTATCTTATACTTTAGGATATGCTAAGGAAGATGCAAATGGCGTATTAACAGGGGAATTAGGTCTTGAAAAATTATATGATGATGTTTTAAGAGGACAGGATGGATCTATAGAATATCAAAAAGATGCCAATGGATATAAAATTCCAAATACAAATGAAATTCGAAAAGAAGCTGTCGATGGAGAAGATATCTATTTAACCGTTGATCAAACCGTACAATTAATTGTTGATCAAGCTGTTTCCAATTCAGAAAAAAAATATAATTATGAATGGATGACTATAATGGTTGCGGATGCAAAAACAGGAGCCATTCTTGCGGCTACGACTTCTCCTTCTTTTGATCCAAATAAAAGAAATTTAAAAAATTACTTAGATACGAATGTTTCGGTTGCTTATGAACCTGGAAGTACTATGAAAATTTATAGTTTTATGGCCGCTATGGAAAACGGAATCTATAAAGGAAATCAAGAATATAAATCAGGATCTTTTATTGCTAGTGATGGAACAAAAATTAATGACTGGAATCCAGCAGGTTGGGGATATATTACTTTTGATAAAGGATTTGCTTATTCTTCAAATGTGGCAGCTATGAATTTAATTAAAAATGGAGTGAGTGGTACTTTTTTAAAAAATTTTTATAAACGATTAGGATTTGGTTCAAAAACAGGAATCGAGCTTCCTAAGGAAACCACAGGAAGTTTGAATTTTACTTATGAAACTGAAATTTTAAATGCATCTTTTGGACAAGGAATTACAACGACTCCTATTCAAAACATTCAAGCTTTAACCACTCTTTCAAATGATGGAATGTTGTTAAAACCTTATTTAGTTGAAAAGATCGTAGATAGCAATCAGGAAATTACTTATCGTGGGAAAAAAACAGAAATTGAACAAGTGGCGTCTAAAGCGACAACCGATAAATTAAAAGATTTAATGGATGAAACAGTTAATGGTAAAGGAAATACGGGTATTTATTATAAGCAAAAGGGATATCGATTAATTGGAAAAACAGGGACAGCTCAAATAGCGGATACAAAAAATGGTGGTTATTTAAAAGGAGAATCGGATATTGTGGCTTCCTTTGCGGGAATTTATCCGAAAGAAAATCCTGAGATTTTAATTTATGCTTCTGTTTATAAACCCGTAGGGGGAGGCCCTTATGCTGCAAGTTCTGCTGTAAAAGAAATTGTTCGAAATGTAAGTACATATTTTTCAATAGATACCAATAACAATACAGAGGAAGAAATTCATACGATTGATATAAAATCTTACACAAATAAAAATACATCGGATGTGGTTCATGAATTAAAAAAAGAAAAGATTCCTTATGTGATTATTTCTAATGGCGATAAAGTCATTAATCAATATCCAAAACGAGGAAATATCTCTTCAAAAGAAAAAGTATTTTTAGTGACCAATGGAGAGAAAATGAGTATGCCTAATCTTAAAAACTGGAGTAAAAAAGATGTAATGACTTATGCTCAATTGACAGGTTTAGAAGTGACTTATGAAGGAAATGGATATGTAAAAGAGCAAAGTATAAAAAAGGGAAGCGTAATTACGAAAAAGAGCAAATTAAAAATTAAATTAAAAGAAAAGTATAATATAAAATAAGAAATATTGATTTTTATTTGTATTTTTGTTATAATAAACCTTATATTTATGAGGTGATTCGTTTATGAAACCATTACCAATGCAAGATATTTATGAAGCAAGAGTAAAAGGGATTACATTACAGGAGTTATCGGCTCAATATCATTGTAAAAGTGCTGCCATGCGATCATATATCGAAAAGTATTGTCAACAAACGGGGAGACCTTTACCAGAGGATTTGGTTGCACAGCAAATGTATGAAGACAATATTAGGGGATTGTCATATACTCAATTAGAAAAAAAATACAAGCAAAATTATCATACAATCTCTAACAAAATAGCCAAGTATTGTGAAAAATATCATTTAAAATTACCTATTGAAGTTCAAAAAGAAAATTTTTATATGGAAATGTTCAATGGCAAATCCATTACAGAAATTGCTAAAGAATATAAGATGAGTTCATATATTGTTTCTTCACGTATTTCTTCCTATATAGAAGAAAATCACTTAGAAAATCCAAAGGAAAAAGAAGCAGAGAGAATTTATCAAGATCGATTAAATAAAGCCACTTTACAAGAATTGGCTTTAAAATACAATTATACGATTGTTACTATCTCGAAAAAAATTACTGAGTATTGCGAAAAAAATCATCTAGAAAATATACTAGGTAGTAGAAAAACTCTAAAAACGTTGCATTTAAATGAATCAAGCGCAGAAATCTATAAACAATTTCAAGCAGGATATTCTTTTCACTTTTTAGCGAACAAATATCATGTTTGTGAGTATACGATAAAACGTAGAATAAAGAAAGAAACACAGATACGTCTTTTAGGGTGTTTAAAGCAAATGTTGCAAAATAAAAAGACGAATCCAGATTCAATAAAACAAAAAAGAAAATAAATTCTCTTATTTTCTTTTTTTTAAACGATTCTTGTTTTCAATATTCTTTCCGTATTTTTAAAATTTAATTTTGCTATCTCTTCCAATTTTTCTTTGCCATATTTATCTACTACTTCTTGTCCAATTTTATCTACATTCACACCGGCTCCTTTTACAAGAGGAATATGTAGATTATCGGATAGTTTATCAAATTCTTTTAAGAAAATATATCGACTGATAATTGAAGAACAAGCAACCGCTAAATTTTTATCTTCAGCTTTTGTCATAAAAGTAATACCTCTTTGTATGTTGGTATTTTGAGGAATATAACTATAATATCTATTTTCTTTAGCAAACTCATCGACAATAATATAATCGTATTTTGGTTTTTCTTCTGTAATCAATTGATATAGCACTTTATTATGCATGATTGCTTTGATTTTATTCATATTATGCTCTTGATTATGGTGTTCATTATATTCTTTATTTGATAAGATTAAAGTTTTATATTTGATTTGTTTTGCAATTTTTGGAGCGATTTCTAATATCTTTTCATCGGTTAATTTTTTTGAATCTTTCACTCCTAATTCTTCTAAAAAAGAAATATCTTCTTTGGTAACATAGCTAGCTGTAACTACAATAGGACCAAAATAATCTCCTGTACCCACTTCATCCGATCCTACACTATTGCAATAATAATACTTAGAGATTTCCTGTTGCGTTGGTTCTTTTACTAAAGATTGACCATCCATTTCTAACCACATATTTGCATCAACATCGGCACTTACTCCTTGAAACATAATTTTACCAGATTCATACATTGTAATTACAGTATCCATATCTTCTGCTTGAAAAACTACATAAGGGATTTTTTTCTCTCGTTTTTTATCTTCATAATATTTTATCATTTTTTCTCTTGTTTTATCACTGACTTTAATTACTTTATTCATCGAATCACCAATTAAATTATAACGAATAAAACTTTATTTTACAACTTCATTCTTTTTATTTTACATATCTATACAAAAAATGAGAATTTTAGTTTTGAAAATAGGAAAAATATTATATAATAATAAATGAAAGTAGGAGGATTCTATGAATATTATAGATATTGCAGTTGTATTTTTAATTTTAGTCATGGGGGTTATTGGTTTAAAAAGAGGATTTTTTAAACAACTTGTTATGTCCGTTGGTATTTTTTTGATTGTTCTTTTGTCTTTAGCACTAAAAGATCCACTAGCGAGTTTTTTATCTTTAAATTTGCCGTTTTTTCCTCTTTCTAATATACCAAGTGTCTCTAGTATATTTAATATTTTATTCTATCAAGTCATTTCCTTTATTATTACTTTTGGTTTATTAATGATTTTATTTAATGTAGTTTTGTGGGCAACCAATGTATTTGAAAAATTATTAAAAATTACAGTTATTCTTGCTATACCTTCTAAAATATTAGGATTTTTACTTGGATTGATCGAAGGTTATATTTTGGTTTTTGCTTTTACTTTTTTACTTAGTCAACCTGCATTAAATATTGATGTAGTGAAAGAATCAAAGTTATTGCCAATCATTCAAAACTCAACACCTGGTCTTTCACATATGATGGATAAGACTTATGATTCTGTTAAAGAAATTTATAATTTAAAAGAAGTATATGATAAAGATGATAAAAAAAGTTATGATGAATTTAGTTATAAAGCTTTAGAAAATATGCTTAAAAACAAATTGATTACAAGTAAATATGTTGGAAAGCTTGAAAAGGCAGGGAAATTACCCATTAAAGATGTTGATGAATTAATTGAAAAATATAGGTAGGTGAGAATATGATTAAATATTTAGAAAAAGAAAATTTTGATGAAGAGGTCAAAGAAGGGATTGTTTTAGTAGATTTTTATGCGGATTGGTGTGGTCCATGTAAAATGTTAGGGGCTGTAATCGAAGAACTTGTCAAAGAAAAAGAAATTACAGTTTTAAAGGTAAATATAGATCAGCATGAGGCTTTAGCGCAACGTTTTAAAATCATGAGTATTCCGTATCTTGTTTTATTTGAAAATGGAGTGGAAAAGAAACATAATTTAGGATTTATGAGCAAAGAAGAGTTGATTGCATTCATAGAGGATTAATCCTCTTTTTTGTGTGTAAAATAGTTAAATGTTGAATAACCTATCTTATCACCGAAAGGGTAACTTGATATTTAACGAGTAAAATTAAAATGATAGTTTAAAAATTCTTCAATAGTACATCTATCCTCAAAAGATAAGTAAAATGGTAGGATAGTAGAAAATAAAGAAATGACAAAAACACAATTTGAAATAAAAAGAACATGAATTTAATAGTATTGATGTTACTAGTAATAATAACAAAAAAATATTAATTGTGGCCGATCATCAATTAAATATAAAGTTGCAAGGAAGCATTTAGAAAATTTAGGAATTATGTTGACAAATGTATTGATGGACAAAAGTGTATAGATAAGATATCATAAGGAGCAAAATATGATTTAATTTTGATGGATATCTGATGCCAGAAATGAGTAAAGAAACAACACTAAAAAATTAAAAAAGATATTAAGGTTTAAAACATCAGTAATAGCTTTAACAACAGACTCAGTAGAAGGAACAAAAGCCCCTTACAAAAAATCAAATTGAAGAAAAATTAGATAATTGTTTATAGAAAGTAGTAATAATCAAGAACCTAACCAGTTAGAAAAAAATTTATTGATGAAGATAATAAGAGTGATTCGAATGAAGAAGCCATCTATCTATTTGATTCTAAAGAAACTAAGGATATATTATTATTGATGGAGTAAATAATGACTCTTATAAAGAATAAATTAAGTATAATTAAAAAAATGCCATCATATTTACACATCACCTTTGATTGAAATAATTGACAGAATTAATATTATGAGTTAATATAAACGGTAAATAAAATGCTTGATTTAAATGTGTGAAAATAATAATGTGTGAAATTAATAGTAATTTAGTTCGAAAACATAAACATAGCTTTTTAGTAAGTAGATTAATTAATAAGTTAAGAGAATATTTTAATATTAATATTTCAAAAGCTGATATTATTTATGACAAAAATGGAAATTCCTATATAAAAAACAATAAAAAAAATTAAATTTTTCATTTTGGTGAATTGGTAATCATTAGTATATCCAATTATGATCTTGGTGTTGATGTTGAAAAAGTAAAAAATATGATGAAAAGTTACAAGAAGAATATATTCTAAAATAGAATTTGATTTTATAAATAATAGCAAAAATAAAGAAGATGAATTTACAAAAATATAGACATACAAAGAAGCTTTGTAAAATTTAAAGATACAGGGATAGATAAAAATTTCAGTAAAATTAATTACATTGATAACGATATCTATAAAGATGACATCCTTTTTAAGACAATTAATTATGCAAAGTATATTATTACGATATGTAGAGAGAATTTTAATTTGGAAGTGGAGGTAATACATGACGAGTGATATATTTAATGAGGCTTACATAAATTGTCATTTTGCTTGCATATATAATATGGTTAAATATTTTGGAATTGATCCTATAAATATAATTGCGAATAATTATTATTCAATTGATGCAACTAAGTGTTCATTGAAAAATATATATTATTTATCTTACAGAGAATTACTAGAAAATCTTGGTATAAAACTTAAAAACATTCAATCAGTGAAAAGTATAAATGATATTAAATTGAAGACTAATGAGGTTGCAATTATTAAGGTTCAAAGTAAAAGAGAACATTTAATTGGTAATAGTAATATGTTAATTTTGAATGTTGATACAAAGTTATCAAGTGTTATATGTGAAGATGGTTCTAATATAAAATTATTTAAACACTTAATAATAAACAATTGTGATATTGATGAAATGTACCATAATTATTTATACAATTATTATTCACATGATAAGAAGCCGACTATAAGCATATATTCAAAATATAAATCCAAAAAGTATAGTATATATAGTTTTTTTGGACCAAAGATGATTATTTATAAGTTGTTTACAACATATGAAAATATTATAAAATCAAATTCTATAAAATTAAAGAAAGTATTATACAATGATAATAAAGATTTAATTATTAAATTTATAAACGAATTTATTAATAGAAAAAAGGTGGAATTATACAAATTTAAAAATATGTTTTTTGATAGCAAAATGGATATTATCCTAAAACGACAAATTGAAATATTAGAAATATTAGAATATCATATTCTAAAAAAATCTTCAAAGAAAGATGAATTAATAAAAGAACTAACTGACTTAGAAAATAAAATCGCAAAAAAAATATCAAAATTGAAAATGAAGGACATTTTTGATAATAATATAAAAATAAAAAGAAATTTAGATTTATCAAAAATTGAAAAAATAGAAGATTATTCAATAAATAGTATTAATGTCCAAAATAATTCCATTAATGGTATTGCTTATAAAGAAAAAGAGAAATTTTTTTATAAAATTCAAGATATTAATAGTTTTTATTCAGAACTAGTTGGATATTTTACAATTTTCAACTATTTTCAAGTCCCTCAATTATGCAATTTGTTTATATATAATAATTGTGGTGTAATTACATATAAATATGATAATAGTATAAATGTTAATGAAGGCTTGTTGTGTGATGCACTTTTAAAAGGTGATATAGAACTTAATTATAAATTCTTAAACATTATTTTAAAAAATTATAAAAAATATATTTATAATCACACATATCCAATGCAGAAATTTTATGAAGATCGAATTGATAGTAGACTTAATAAATATTTTGATTCTAACTGGATTGATTATGATTTTATTATAAACAATGGAGCATCATTTAAAATTAGAGATATATTTGATAAAATAAATGTGTATTTTAAAAAGAAAAGAATACATAAATGTGTTTTATCACATGGAGATCTTAATACTATGAATATTGGTTTAAAACCTCTCTTTATGGATTTTATGACATCTGGATATAATTGTATTGAAGCTGAAATTGCATTGTTTAGTATTTCCATATTATTTATAGATTTATATTTTAGTCCTAAATATCATAAAAATTCATATAGGAATCATGAACAAATATTTGATCATATACCTAAGATAGATTGTGATTATATAATTGGTAAAGAAATATCAATTAAAGCAAGTTTAAAAACTACGCTTACTAGAAAAAGATTAATAGAAAAATATATAGAAAATCTTGATTATAGTGATGATGATTTAGTTTATTATATATTGATGAGATTATTAACAATATTTGATATTGATAAATATGATGATAACGATAAATATTATTCTTTATTTCTATTCGTTTATTTTTATATAGAAATGAAAATAAATAGAAAAACATTTAAGGAAATAGTTAGGGGAATTGATGTTTATTATAATTTTATTTAATGATTTATATAGTAGTAAAAAGTCAACTCAACTTGAAAATATTTGCAAAAAATATTATAGTATTAGCAAATTAATAAATTATTTTTCATTTTCTAAAAAAAGTGAATAATAATTGTTAGAAGTGTTTTTGTGAATGATGGTTTAAAAAATCATTTATAGATGATGTATAAAGAAATAAAAAAAGAATATATATGCAACATTAAGAATAATGGGTCTTAATAAAAAGAATTCTTAAATACTATAAAAAGATATAAGATAAAATATGAGATATCGGATATAGAAGAAATAAAAAAATGGTTATAGTAGAGCAACTGTTGCCGCAAAGGCATGTCAAGATATAATTCTAAATGTAATATCAAAAAGTTCTGAATTTAAAAATGTTACGAGGAGGAAATAGCATGAATAGTTATCAAAATGTGATTGATAGATATGTGGAAAAAATGAAAGAGGAATTAAAGGAGGAATTAGAATTATTGTTGATAATTGGTAGTAGTTCTAGTTCAAAAGTAATACCAGGATGGAGTGATATAGATGTTATTTTAGTGGTAAGTGAATATAATTTTGATTTGATGGAAAAAATCAAAAAAATTTCTAACTCTTATGAAGTAAAAATAGGAACTACAGTATATAGTAAAAAGGAATTTATAGAAAAAAATATAGATCCAAAGACGTATTATCATCTTTATCTATTACAAAATGATAAAATTAGGTTACAATATAAGAAAAGTGATATAGAATTACCTAGCATTACCTATGATGACATATATGCAACACATTATCCTTATTTATTATGGAGATTACATATTTACAAAAGGAATTTCTTATATGATAAATTAAAGAAGGAGCAGATAAAAGGGCTGTATAAAACAACATATTTAATTATGAAAGCAATGCTTATAATAGATAAAGAATTACCTAGAAATTATGAAGAAGTTTTCAAGTTGTTTTCAGAAAAGTATCATTTTGATTATTATAATTATGAAGAGTTCATACATAACTATCAAAATGATAATGAAGAATATGAAAATATTATTGAATATGCAAAAAAATTCTTATTATTTGTAATGAAACGGTATTAGGAGGAAATAAGATATGGATGTAAAAATATATAATGAGGATTTAAAATTTAAGTTTAGGGTGTCTGGAATTGTAATTTATGATGGAAAGGTTCTTGTTAATCAATATGGAGAAAACTCTTATTGTCTGCCGGGAGGATATGTGCAAATAGGAGAAGATTCGGAAGGTGCTATTTTAAGGGAAATGAAAGAGGAAACAGATCTTGAATTTGAGATAATAAATTTTTGTGGAATAAGTGAAAATTTTTTTACTAATCTAAGAGGTCAAAAAACTCATGGACTTGATCTTTACTATTATTTAAAATTAAAAGATAATGAAAATTATGAAAATTTAGATATGAATAAAATTGAGCAAGGAGAATATAGTGTTATTCATCATCATTTTAAATGGATTGACATTAAGGGTTTAGAGCAATATAATTTATTGCCTACAGTGATCAAAAATATAATAAAAAATAATAAAAATGGTTTTCATTTTATTATAAGAGATTAATAAATATTGAGGTGGTTTATGGTTGAAAGTACAAAATATTATACCTTTTTTGACATTGGGTTAAATGAAATTTCTGAAAAAGAATTTGGCCAATTAAGATGTTTTATTTATGGGAATAAGAAAAAGAAAAGAGTTATTAATAATGAGTTGGTAAAGCGTTTTTTCAATAATGAAGAACTATCAAAAGAAGAAATGATAAGATTAAAAAAAATATTAGATGGCTCCATATATGAAGAAAGAAGACACTTGTTTGATCATTGTAAATTATGTTCTGATTCTTTTGAACGAACAGATTTAGAGAAATATTCAAGCAAATATAAGTATTGGAATATATGTATTCCCACGTTTCCATATTTTCCAGGTGGGATGATGATATATTTAAAAGATAGAAAAAAACTTCAAATAGAAAATATACAAGATTTGCCAAAAGAAATGTTTGAAGAATTGATAATGATGCAACAAGATTTATATGAAGATTTAAAACATGATATATTTGGAAAAAGAATTGTTGGGTTGAATATACTATTTAATCAATTATCAAAATCA
Organism: uncultured Bacilli bacterium; assembly: GCA_947627405.1. Taxonomy (GTDB): domain Bacteria; phylum Bacillota_I; class Bacilli_A; order RF39; family UBA660; genus CALVUP01. The sequence continues at coordinate 14,055 of CANQVY010000009.1, forward strand.
GAATTATGTATTCATGGACATATTGAGTTAATGCTTATGGATATAGATAAATTAGATTTAGGATGTACTTATGTTGAAACAAGACCATACGATAAATTTAGCAGTATATTAAATTCTCAAATTGATTCTGCCAGTATTATAAAGATACCAGAAGGGATAAAGATACCAGTGCAACATGTTGGAATAGAGGATAGTAAACTACTTCTGAAAGAATATGAAGAAATATTAAATTATTATTTTCAAAGAGGGAAAAAATTAAGGAAAAATGAAATAGAAATCTTAGAGGATTCTGATCGACTGTTATATACGAATATGGTTCCTGCAGCTACTAATTTTGTTTATTTAACATATTATAGAAGCCAAGTAATGATATCGGCTGTACCAGAAATAACTTTAGATTTTGTTAAAATGAATAATATAATAGATGATCCTGCTGATTTGTATGCATTATCTATAAATAGGAATTATACAGATCAAGATAATGTATTTATGAGAAACTACAGTCCTACGATAAGACCAAGCATTAAAGTATATAGCGAAGATAAAAATAATGACAAAGTATTGAAACTTAAAAAACAAATATATGAGGAGTTAGAAAAATGATTTTATATAATGATGAAAAACTTCCAAATGGTATAGAACAGCATATTGTTGAGGATAGCAAAAGAGAATTTACTCCTATTACTTCATATACTTTAGTAAATGGAAATGTGGATGGATATTTTTATAAAAAAATAAATATGCCAAAAGTAAGAGAAAGATATACTGGCGATTATGTTGCATTGTTGATAGAATATTACCAAAAGTTATATCGAATCATTCCTTGTAATAAGTTAGTAGAAATTTTTGAAAAAAATGGGGAAGTTTTTGAAGTTTCAAAATTGATTGATAATACTCAAATCTTATGCGATAATAATAATATCACCTATGGTGAAATGAAAAAACTTTTAATTCTTGTATTACAGGGAATTAAGAAACTTGAACAAATGGGTGATAGAACAATTGGTATTGATTCAGCAATATGGAATTACACAAAAGATGGTATTTTCTTTGATTATGATCCTCCAAAAATATTAAGGGGGGAGTCTCTTTTTATAACTCCAGAAGATGATTATAGAAAAAGAGTCTTATATAGAAATTTCGACTATAATGGTATGAGAGCTAATACATTGGGAACAGTAATATTAGGGAATAATAATTGGAATTTCAATATTATAGATTTACCACAAAATTATGTACAAGAATTTATTGATATCTTTTTGGATTCATTGGAAAAAGAATCTGATGTCGAAAGATTTAAAAAAGAAATTTATGGTGATGAGGATGTAAAAACCTTCCAAAAACATCCTATCAATATAATAAGAAAGGAATTGAGAAAATGAAAAAGTTTATATTTGTTACTGGTCCAAGTGAATCAGGAAAAAGTGGGGCACTTAATTATATTTCGGATAATTATGGAGATAAAATTAAGCATTTGAAAATAAGAAATGTCTTTCCAGAAATTTACAAAGATTCTGGTTCTAAAAAAGAATTTCAACAATGGTATGACGATGAATATCGAGACAATTTTGAAAGTTTATGGGATAGATATATTGAAAAAGCAGATCAAATGTCAGAATCCAAAGAAGTGGTTATTATGGACACAATGTATGGCATAAAAACCATTCAATATTTGTATTCGAAATTAGGCGATAATCTTGGAGTCCTTTATATTGATGCAAACGAAAAAAATAGAGTTATGAGGGAATATATAAGATTACGTACAGATTCACCTTATTCCGATAGAAAAGCAGACTTATCGATTACCGTTGAAGATGTTATTGAAAGAACTAGAAAAAAAGATGAGAAAAAGAAACGTTTAGAAACTTTTGAATATAAAGATTTACATTACGATATGGATGGAGGAATCGGTTATAAAGCTCCAGGAAAATTATTTAGTTATGTTATTCAAAATGATGGGACACAAGAAGAATTTTATGAAAAATTAGATAATTTTGTAACAAGTATTTGTAATAAAAGAGTATATGAGAAAAAATAATCAGATTGTATATTTTCTCAATTTTATGTAATAAAATATTAATTTTTTGAAAAATTCAATTAAACTTTATTATATCTATGGCAAAAAAATAAATAGTGATTAAAAAACGAATAAAATTATTCAAGAAATAGAGAATTTCAAAAAGACAAGGTTAAGTTATATAAAATTAATATAAACTTAGTTTTTGAAATTCTTATAAATGTTTATAAGTTTAAGGTTCTAAAGGAACAAAAAAATATAATAGGGTATACTTTTGGTATTATAATAGCTAATATGAATGAATTCAATAAACTGGGAGATTTAAAATATCTTTATAAGAAATAGGCAATATCTTTTCTATTGATTTTAATAATTTGGCTATTTGCAAAAATAAAATTGATCAAGATGAGAATTTATGCCAGATAAAATTTATGATGAAGACAAAAATAAAACATTACAATTTATAGTGAATAAGTTCTATGTTACCAAGCAAGAAATAAAACAAAAGAGACGATACAAACCCAAATACTTATGATTATGTTGCTGTATATAGTGGTATAGCTTTTGTTTTAATAATAGTAATAGGATATGCAATAAAAAAGATATCTATATAAAGAATTATAAAAAATAAATACAAGGATGAAGATGAAATCATTATTGTTCGTCCTTGTATTTTTATGTTTTATCCTTGATAGTTAAGAGGTAACTTCCCATAGGAACTAAAACGGGACGTTAAGTAAATAATTTACGTTTGTGTAAAATGACTTTTTTTTTCATCATAAATTTCTTGACTCGGGGGGGGTAAATATTATAATGAACATAGAAAGTAGGATGGTAAAATGGATAAGGGAAGAATAAAGAAATATAAAAACATTTCAAAGATCACAGTACTCATTGTAGGACTTGTTCTATTATTAGGGACTTCTTATGCTGTATTTAAAGTTATAACAAGAGGAGAAGAAGAAAATACCATTAGTGCTGGAAAATTAGATTTAAGAATCGATCATGAACAAGATGAAATCACTTTAGAGAAAGCTTATCCAATGAAAGATGAAGAAGGAATAAAAACAAAACCATATACCTTTGATGTAGTAAATGATGGAACGATTGATGCGATGTATGAT
>CANQVY010000010.1 GCA_947627405.1 uncultured Bacilli bacterium
GGGATACAACATTAGAATATCCAGAAACAGCAAAATATCTAAAAAAATTTAAAGAATATTATGGTTCAACGCCTTTATTAGTTGCTAAAAACAAAGAGCAAGATTTTAATGAATTGTGTAAGGTAATTGGCCCTCCAAGTAGAGTTATGAGATGGTGCTGTACAATTTTTAAAACCGGTTCAATTACTAGAAAAATAGATGCAACTTTTAAAAATAAAACCAAAATTTTGACATTTCAAGGATTGAGAAGAAGTGAATCTTTAGCAAGAAGTAAATATGAACGAGAAAGTAATGGAGCAAAAATTACCAAACAAAAAACGATAGCCCCAATTATAGATTGGTTAGATTTTGATGTATGGTTGTATATATTATCCAATAAAATTCCTTTTAATAATGCTTATAGAATAGGTTTTTCTAGAGTAGGGTGTTGGTGTTGTCCAAATAATAGTAAATGGTCAGAATTTTTATCCCATATTTATATGAAAGATGAATATGAAAAATTTCACAATATACTGTTAGATTTTGCTAAACAAATAGGAAAACCAGATCCTAGGGAATATATTAATTCTGGTGGATGGAAAGCTAGGCAAGGGGGAAATGGACTATCTTATAGTAAAAATGCAGTGTTATCGTTTAAACCATGTGTTTTAGAGGAAAATGCTTATAATTTTGAATTAAATAAGCCGATTACATCAACATTTTATGAACTGTTTAAACCCTTTGGAATATTAGATTTTAATATTGGAAATAAGCGTTTAGGTGAAGTATATATATTAGATAAATTAACAAAGGTTCCTATTATAAAATTAGCTGGGAAAGAAGGACAAAATTTAATAAAAATATCTATTTTAAAAAATACCCCAGTATTTAAAAGTCCTAAAATAAATGAAATGTTATTAAAAAATCAAATAACTAAATATCAGACTTGTATAGGTTGTATGGCTTGTGAAAGTGTTTGTAAGTATAATGCAATAAGTATAAAACATTTAAATAGACAAAATGGAAATAATTTTAATATAGAATATAGAATAAATGAAGAAAAATGTGTAGGATGCTTAGAATGTGTAAAGCACTTTGATAATGGATGTTATATGAAAAAAGTTTTGCGGACAAAACAAGATAAGGAGTAATCATACTATGAAAGTAAAAATGAAGAGACATGAAAGTTTTTCCATAAGAGAAGGCTGGTTAGCCAAAGGATTAAAAGCTGTTAAAGATAATGATAAAATTTTTATATCACCAGAGGCAACTGATATTTTAGGGATTGGTACTAACATGGTTAAATCTCTAAAATATTGGATGTTAGCTTCTAAATTGATAATTGTTAAAAATAGAACTGTGTCTTTAAGTGATTTCGGAGAATTGTTGTATAAATATGATAAATATCTTGAAGATAAATTTTCGTGGTGGTTAATACATATCATGATGATTCTTAATGAAAACGATGCCTATATATTTAATATTTTTTTTAATAAATGTACTTCAAAGAATTTTTCAAAAAGGGATATATATGAACAAATTAGTAATATTTTAGATTCGCAAAATGGGGAATATAGTGAAAAAATATTACAAGATGAAATTAATATGATAATTAAAACATATTCAATTGATGAAAAAATAGATAATCCAGAGAATAATTTTATTTGTCCTTTATCTGATTTGAATCTAATAAGAAAAGAAGATAAGGATTGGTATGAAAAAAACAAACCTGAATATAAAGATTTAAATTATTTGATTGTGTATTATTTGATTACTATTATAATGGGAAATAAAGAAAGTATTAGTATTAATGATTTGGTTTTTATAGAAAATTCTCCAATAAAAATTTTAAATTTAGACAAAAATTTATTAAATGAATATTTAGATGAAATGAAGAGAAATAATCTTATAATTATAAATAGAACTGCTGGTTTAAATATGGTTTATTTGCGAAAAAAAATGACATTAGAAGAAATAATTAAAGAGTATTATGATTAGAGGTGAGAGTAAATGAAATATAACGAAATTGTTAATGTTAATGAAAATTTTCAATATTCTGTAAATCTTCAATTTGACATTAACAATATTTCTAAAATAAAAGAATATATTCCAACAAAAGATAGTTGTGAAGTACTAAAATGGTATTTTCACAGTGTATTAAAGGGAAAAAACAGAGCTACTACTTTAATAGGTCCTTATGGTAAAGGAAAATCTCATTTACTTCTTGTATTAATAACATTGTTAAATAATTATAATAAATCTGATGAAAAATACATTAATGATTTTTTAAACAAGGTTAATAATATTGACAAAGAACTATTTGATTTAATTACTGAAGTGAGGAAGTCAAAATTAAAACTTTTGCCAATTATAATAAATAGTAACTACAATGATTTAAATCAAGCTTTTTTATTAGCTTTATCAGAAGCCCTAGCAAGAGAAGGATTAGATAAGGTAGTGGTAAATACATATTTTGATATTGCTTTGAAGATTATAGAAAAGTGGGAATTAAATTATCATGAAACATTAAATAATGTAAAAAATTGTTTAGAAAGCTATAATGTAACATTAAAAGAACTAAAAAAAGGGTTAAGAGTTTACTCAAAAAAACATTATGATATATTTAAAAATGTTTATTCTTGCATCTTACATGGTCAAGAGTTTAATCCTCTAGTAAATGCTGATATAGTAAAAATATATAAAGATATTACGCATGAGATTAGTAATTTTGGTTACAACGGAATTTATATTGTTTTTGATGAATTTAGTAAATTTTTAGAATGCGTTGACAGTGGAAGTATGATGAAAGATTTAAAAATTCTTCAGGATTTTGCTGAATTGGCTGACAGAACTAGAAAACAAGAACAAATCCATTTAAGTTGTATTACTCATAAAACAATTAATGAATATTTAAAAAATGTTAGTGATGATAAAGTAAATGCATTTAAAACCGTTGAAGGAAGATTTAAAGAAATATACTTTAATAAAAGTTTAGAACAAAATTATGAAATTATTTCCTATGCATTAATTAAACAAAAAAACTTTTCATCAATAGTTAATAATTACTTAAAAACAAACTTACAATTTTATGAATCAATAAAACAGTTACCAATATTTAAAGGTGTTGAAGGAATTGAAAATGTATTATTTAAAGGTTGTTTTCCATTAAATCCTATAACTGTTTATTCTGTGATTGAACTATCTGAAAAAGTAGCTCAAAATGAAAGAACTCTTTTTACCTTTTTAACTGATGATGATAGTTCTGGTTTAAAGAAATTTATTATGAATAATGGTGAAACACTATTTTCTATAGATAAAATTTATGATTATTTTAAACCAATACTTAAAAAAGATAATACTGATAACATAAAAAATATTTTTATTAAAACCGAAAATGCTATTCATAAGGCTAGTAATGAAACCGAAAAATCAATATTAAAGTCACTAGCAATAATTTATATGATTAATGATTTAGAAAATTTTATACCCGATGATTTAACTGTTAGATTGTCTATAAATATTCCAGAAGATAAATATTTTAAAGCAGTAGAATCATTAATTGAAAAAAGTGTGTTAAAAAGAAGAAAAATAACTAATGATCTTGATTTTGCTACTATTTACAATAGAGAGTTAACAAAAGAGATAAAAACTTTAACTGATTCAAAATTTGAAAATATAAATAAGAAAGATGTTATAGAAAAAATTATGGATGATGAATATTCTCTTCCTAGAAGATATAATGAAAATTTTAAAATTACAAGATTTTTTAAAAATATATTTATGACAGAAGAGGATATTAAAAATATGAGTAGCTTTGATGTATTACTCGAAACAAATTATTGCGATGGATTAGTTATAAATTTATTAAGAACATCGAGAAATATCCAAGAATTAATTGAACATTTTCAAATGATTAATAGTAACAAGGTAATACTTAAAGTTCCTAAATCTGTCTTTAACAAAACTTTTACGGATTTGTTAAAAGAGTATGAAGCTATCAATTATTTGAAATCATCTTTTTCAGATAATGATTTAAGTAATGAATTAAATTTAATGCAAGATGAAATAGCTTCAGCAATTATAGAGGCTATAAAGGATTATTTTTCAAAAGAAAATGTGCAAGAGTATTTATATCAGAATAAAATAGAGAAAAAAATATCAAATTTAAGTTCTTTTCTATCAAATGTTTGTGAAATAGTTTATAATAAAACTCCAATTATCAATAATGAATTAATAAACAAAAAAGATTTATCGGCACCTATAAAGAAAGCGAGAAACATAGTTATAGATGTGGTTTTATCAAATAATAAAGATTTGATTAAAAGTTCAACTAGTGCCGAAGCAACTATTTATAAAGCTACTGTTGAAAAAAAAGAAATAGAATCAGTTTCTCAAGTATTAGATATCATCAAGAATTTTATTCAAAAATGTGATAATCATAAACAGTCATTTGATAAATTATATAATATTCTAGAAAAAGAACCATATTCAATTAGAAAAGGTATAATTCCTATATTAATTGCAATGAGTTTATATAATTATTCGGATAATATTATTATATATTTTATGAATAAAGAAATTGATTTAGATTCTAATAATTTAGTAAAAATTAATGATAATCCAGAAAAATATTATATTTTAACAGAAAAAGGTACAACGGAAAAAATAAAATATTTAGCGTCTATAATGCAAATATTTTCGGTACCTAATATAGATACTACAAGAGTTAATTTAAAGAAATTATTAGATGAAATGAAAAGATGGATTTTATCTTTACCAAGAGTATTAAGAGAAATGGACAATCCTTTAGAAAATATAGGAATAAAAGAAGAATATTTAAAAATAAAAAGTGAACTATTAAAACCAGACATTAATAATAATGAGTTTATTTATAAAAAATTAATAGAGATATTTAATACAGAAGATTATATTTATATTTCTAAAGAAATAAATACAATGAAAAATATGTTTGATTCTTTTATTGAAAATTATTATATGGTTTTAATAGAACAAACCAAAAAAATTATTTCTAGTTCTTTCAAAGGAAGTTTAACTTCATTGTTAAAGGAATGGTATGATAAAAATGAATTAAGCAATTCAAAAACTATTTATAATTTAAAAGTTAAAGAGTTTATTGATTATGTATCTAATTTTACCACTCATAATGAGATGGATGTAATAGAAAAAATAGCTAAAATTATAACTGGATATTACATTGTAGATTGGCAAGCAGATCAATGTGATAGTTACTTAGAGGAATTAAAAAATATCATCACTACTATAAAAGAAAGAAAAAATATTGATTCAGATAGAAAAATATTGTTAATCGATGGGGAAGAAACTATAGAAAAAAACATTTTGCAAGATGAGGGAATATCGGCTTTAGGAAAGACCTTGAAAAATAATTTAGAGGAGATAATTAATGAATATGGTTCTTCCTTATCAGAACAAGAAAAAATAAGTGTTTTATTAGATATTGTAAAAGATTATATGTAGAAAGAGGTGGCAAATGATATATTTAGATAATGGGGCAACAACATATCCTAAACCAGAATGTGTGTATCAAGCTTTAGATATTGCTAATAGGAATGCTTTTAATTCTGGAAGGGGTAGTTACAAAGTAGCAAGAGAAGCTACTAAATTGATAGATGATGTAAGAAAAAAAATTATGACTATTAACGGTATTACTGATGCAAAGGTCATATTTACTAATTCAGCTACTTCGGCTTTAAATAATCTCATTTTTGGAATTGATATTGTTGAAGGAGATAATATATATATATCACCTTTTGAACATAATTCTGTTATTAGGCCTTTAGAAGAGTTAAAAGAAAAAAAGAATATTAATATTATTACAATTCCATTTTTAAAAGATACTTGGAATGTTGATATTGAAAAATTAAGGAATATGTTTGTCTTAAAAAAGCCTAAGGCAGTTATTATTTCTCATATTAGTAATGTAACAGGATTAATATTACCTTATGAAATTATATTTGAAGAAAGTGCTAAGTATAAAGCAATTAATATTTTAGATTCTTCTCAGGGTTACGGAATTGTTCAAATAGAAAATTTAAAGGATATAAATTATATTGTTTTTGCCGGACATAAATCTTTATATGGCAGTTTTGGAATAGCGGGATATATAAAGTTAAAGTCAGATAGATTAAATAAAACAATTTTTGGAGGAACCGGTTCAGATACTATGAATCCTAAAATGTTAGATAAGTATCCTGATGGATATGAGGCGGGAAGTCTAAATATAGTTGGTATATCAAGCTTAAAAGCAAGTTTGGAATGGTTAGAAGATACAGAAGTTTATAAGCATGAGAAAGAATTAACAAAATATTTGATTGAAAATTTAAAGTCGATAAATAAAATTCATTTGTATTTGCCAAATAATCTTGATAAAATATTCGGTATAGTTTCTTTTAATATAGATGGTTATAAATCGGACGAAGTCGGAAATATTCTTGATGATGAGTTTGATATATGTGTTAGGACAGGATTTCATTGTTCACCATTAATTCATGATTTTATTTCATCAATAGACTATGGTGGGACAGTAAGAGTAAGTTTGGGATATTTCAATACCAAAAAAGAAATTGATGATTTAATAAATGTATTGAAGACATTATGAAAGAGGTGAAGAAATGAGTTTATTAGATGTTTACATAAAAAAAGAATATAGATCTCCTAGAGATGATATTGTAAATGATTTTTATATTCCTTTGTTGAAAGAATCGGTTTTATATAAAAGAAGTGTTGGTTTTTTTTCATCATCATCTTTGCTTGAGTTATCTTATGGTATTTCAAAATTAATTAATAATGGCGGAAAAATTTTGCTTATTGCATCTCCTAATTTATCAGATGAGGATATAGAAGCTATAAATAAAGGATATGAATTGCGGGAAAACGTAATAGAAAGAGCCTTATTACAATATATCACAGAGCCGCAAAATTATTTTGAAGAGGAAAGATTAAATTTGTTAGCTACCTTAATAGCTCAAGAAAGATTGGATATAAAAATTGCCTTTTCATTAAAAAGTGAACAGATTGGATTGTATCATGAAAAACTAGGGTTAATGTATGATTCAGAAAATAATATAGTGGCTTTTTCAGGATCAATGAATGAAACTAAAACAGCATTTAATAATAATTATGAAATAGTGGATGTTTTTACTTCTTGGAATGATGCTGAAAGGGTAAAGACTAAGGCAGATGCTTTTGATAAATTATGGAACAACATTGATCCAAATGCTCAAATATTTGATTTTCCTGATATAGTAAAAGAAAAAATTTTATCTTATAGAAAAGATACTGTAGATTGGAATATTGATCAAAAGCAATTTAAAAAAAAACCATTTATGACCCAAATTGAAAAATTAAAAATTAGTACGAATAAACCAAAAATTCCTGATGGAAAACAGTTATATAAATATCAAGAAGAAGCAATAGAAAATTGGAAAAGTAATAATTATATTGGTATATTTGATATGGCAACAGGTACTGGTAAAACATTTGCCGGCTTAGGGGCAATAACAAAATTGTATAACGATTTAAAAGGAAGACTAGCTGTAGTAATTGTTTGCCCATATCAGCACTTAGTAAATCAATGGGTAGAAGATATAATTAATTTTAATATAAATCCTATAATTGGACATAGTTCTTCCGAACAGAAAGATTTTAAACAAAGAGTAAAAATGGCCATAATGGATTATAATTTAGGGGTAAGAGATTTCTTCTGCTTTGTTTGTACAAATGCTACTTTTGCAACTGAATATATTCAAAAACAACTAAATGATATTCGTGGAGATGTATTGTTAGTGATCGATGAAGCTCACAATTTTGGAGCCGAAAATTTACAAAAAACGTTAAATAAAAAATTTAAGTATAGGTTAGCTTTATCAGCTACTTTAGAGCGCCATGGAGATGAAGTAGGGACAAAGATTTTAACTGATTACTTTGGGAAAAAATGTATTGAATTTTCTTTAGAAGAGGCCATAAAAGGAAACTTTTTAACTCCTTATAAATATTATCCAATTTTAGTTTATTTAACTGATGATGAATTACATAAATATCATGTATTATCAAGAGAAATAGCAAGATGTATTACTAAAGAAAATGGTAAAACTAAATTAAATGATAAAGGAAAAATATTAGCTCAACAAAGATCGAGATTAGTTGCTGGGGCATACAACAAATTATCTACTTTAATGAAAGAAATAAAACCTTATAAGGATGATAATCATATTTTAGTATATTGTGGGGCGACAACTGTAGATGAGCAGGATGATATAGGTGAAGATATTAGACAAATTGATGCTATTACAGAGTTATTAGGAAAAAATTTAAAAATGCGAGTTGCTCAATTTACCTCAAAGGAAGATAATGAAAAAAGAGAAATTTTGCGATATAAATTTGATGAAGGAAATTATCTGCAAGCATTAGTTGCTATTAAATGTTTAGATGAAGGTGTAAATATTCCATCGATAAAAACAGCATTTATTTTAGCTAGTACAACAAATCCTAAAGAATATATTCAAAGAAGAGGTAGAGTTTTGCGAAAATTTCCTGGGAAAGAATTTTCAATAATATATGATTTTGTCACTTTACCTAGACCATTGAAGGAAACTATAAATCTTACAGCCGATGAGATTAGATGTGAAAAAAGCATGGTAAAGAATGAGTTAAACAGAATGATTGAATTTAAAAGTTTAGCACTAAATAGGATGGAGTCTGATCAATTAATAGAGGAAATAAATGAAACCTATCGTATGTGGGAAGATTCAGAAGATTTAGAGGAGGGATATTATGGATAATGAAGAACTTACTAATCAAAATAATGAACAGGAAACAATTGTTAATGATTCAAAATTAAAATTAATTATAAGAAATATAATTGAATTAGAAAATAAGAATGTCAAAACTAGAGAGTTAAATGATGATGCAATTAAGAAAAAAATAGAAAAAATAATTGAGGAGGAAGTAAAATGTTGTTAAAAAAATTAACGTTATATAATTTTCGTCCTTTTAAAGGTGAGCATGAACTTTTATTTTCCACTGACAAAGAAAAAAATGTAACATTAGTAATGGCTGAAAATGGAGCCGGTAAAACAACTCTCGCCCAGGCTTTTCAATGGGTATTATATGGAAGAACAGAAGGATTTAAAAATAAATCTGTATTAAATAGTTTAATAGAAAAAGAAATGATTTCTGGAACTGTAGAAAATGTAAAGGTTGAACTAGAACTTGAACATAATGGTGTAGAATATGTAATAGTTAGAAATCAAACTTATAAGAAAGATATTAATGGGATAACTAAGCAAGATCCAAGTACATTAGATGTAATTAATAAACAATCTGATGGTCAAACTAACTTTAATAGTCCATTAAAAAACGTTTCTTTAGTTTCAAGCATATTACCAGAATCTTTATCAAAATATTTTTTCTTTGATGGTGAACGAATTGAAAAAATGGCTGGGGAAGTAAATGAAGGAAAAAGTGATGAATTTAAAACTGCTGTTCAAAATTTACTTGGACTAACTGCTCTTATGAAGGCTATTGAACACTTGAATCCTAATTCTAAGGATAGTGTAATTGGAAGATACAATTCTCAAATCGACGAATATGGTGATCAACAAACAAGAGAATTGCGAGATAGAATTTATAAAGCAAATGAAGATTTAGAAAATAACCAAAAAAGAATTGAAGATTTAGAATCCCAACTTAAATACTATAATGCGGAAATTGAAAAAGCAAAAGTTGAACTTTCTTCTTATGCTGAATCAGAAAAAGCTCAAAAACAATTGAATCAATTAAATATGGAATTACAAAGAGAAAAAGAACATAAAGCAAATACAATTGCAACGTTAATGAGTAATTTTTCCAAAGAAACTTATAACTATTTTTCGAGAAAATTAATTAAAGATGCTTTAGAAATACTAAAAGAAACTGATCATATTGATAAAGGAATTCCCGATGTAAGAGCTGAAACTATTAAATTTTTGATGGATCGGAAAAAATGTTTATGTGGGGCAGATTTATCCGATCCAACGTCTGATTCAGTCCAACATCTTATGGATTTATTAAAATATATTCCGCCACAATCTTTAGGAACATCTATAAGTCAATTTGTAGACAGATCAAATGGAAATATTAGAAGTAGTAGTAATTATTATGAAAATGTTAAATCCCAATTAAGTACAATTAGAGGATGTAGTTTAAAGATAGAAGAAAAAGAAAATGAAATAGGAGATATTGATAAAAATATCCTTAATATTTCTAATGAAAAAATTACAAATTTAAAATCAAGACAGATGGATTATGAAAAAACTGTAAAGGATTTTGAACAACAACTAATAAATTTAAAAGCCGAAAATCTTCAAAAAGAACAAGAAAGAGGAAAATATGAAGCTGATATTAATAGATTACAAATGAAAGTACAACGAAATCAAAATATAGAAATACAACGACAATATGCCAAAGCAGCTTATGATGTTTTAAGGAAAACTTATGATTATAAAGAAAATCAAACTAGAGAAAGTTTAGAAAAAGAAATTAATGAATTATTCAAACAAATATATGCTGGTGGTATGACTATTAGTATTGATAATAAATATAGAATTACGACTTATGTTAATGAACTTGGTGATGATAATACTAACTTAGATGCAAATACAGCCAAAAGTTATTCAATTATTTTTGCTTTTATAGTTGGTGTAATAAGTCTTGCTAAAAGTAAAGTAAATAATGAAAATGATATCACTGATGAATATCCACTTGTAATGGATGCCCCATTATCTTCATTTGATCAACGAAGAATTAAAAATATTTGTGAAGTAATTCCTTCTATTGCAAGGCAAGTAATAATTTTTATCAAAGATGCGGATGGAAATATTGCTAAAAGAGAAATGAAAGATAAAATAGGTGTTGAATATGAAGTCGCATTAAAGGATAGAGAAATACCATTAGATAGTACAATAACAAAGGTTGGTGAGTTTTAATGTTTAATACGGATTATACATTTAAAGGTAAACACGCTAATATAGTTACACAATTAACGACAGAAATAGATAGCGAAACAAAATTTAAATTGTTTAGTAGAAACATTGATGTTTTAATTATTGCTCCAATTGTAGGATTACTTTATGGAGTAACAGATACAAGAGATGATAGTGGACAAGTTGTAGTTGAAAATGTTAAAAAAATAAATTATCAACAAATGTCGGGGGAATCATATATACTAAATTATAATTATACCTTAGTTATGCTTCTACATGATAAAAATAAGGTTAGTGTTGAAGAAAGATTAAATAGAGCTTTTAAATATGCAAAAGGAACTCCTGAAAGAGAAGAATGTGATAAAGTGTTTGAAAGTTATGTATTAGGAGGAATTAATAAATTGAAAGAGAAATTGTTAGATGGTGCAACACAAATTGATGATTATATAAACAATATTTTTAATTTCATTACAGAATATGATGAGAGATATAATCAGGATATTAGTGAAAAAGATATTATTGATATGTGTACAAATAATTGATAAAAACTTGCTAATATCATAAATAAGATAGGAGATGTTATATGATAGTTAGGGGATTAAAACAAAGGGGACAAAGTGTAGAAATAAATGATGATTTTTCTTTCTTTCTTAAACCACCAATGGTATATATTGAAAATCAAGGTAATAATATAATTACCATATTAAATCTTAAAAGAAAAGTATCTAATTATAAAGAAGGTAGTTTTTTAATATCCGAGGATGAAGAAACAAATGGAAATTTTTCACTTAGAGAAGCTAAAGATTCTTCTCGTGAATTGGTTGAAAAAATAGATTTTGCTGAGTTGTTAAAGAAACTTTCTTCAGAAAGCCAAAATATAGGAGTTAATATAAGTATTAATGGAAATACTAGAAAAATAAATGGTCGCAATAATGGTAAATTTAGAAGAACATATAAAGTATGTATAGATGAGCCTAATTTAAAAGTTGGATATTATACCATTGGAGTTTTGGGATTGACTGTTTATGCTCTAATAATAATTACTACTCATAAAATTTATACAGGGCAAATCAAATTTTCTTCTGATGATTATAGAGAAAATGAAAAATTAGTTGATTCTGTGCTTTCTTCAATTAAGCCTTTAAACATAGAAAAAGAACAAATTGATGTAATGGAGTTAAAAGATTTACAAGAATTAACATATTCAAATAAAAAATATAATTGTGGTTCATTTGAAATAAACAAAGCTAATGAACTTTCTTATGCATCTAAAGATAGCTTAACTGATGAATTTGAAATGATTGCCACTTCCAAAGAGTTTACTAAAAGTCCCTTAAAATATAGTAATGCTCCTGTAGGAATATGTATAAGAAAGCCATTAGTTCAAGAAGAAATTGCTTTAACTTGGAAATTGCCTAAAGAGGAAGTTAAAAAAACTCTTTTAACAAATTACAAGAAAATGTTAGTCGATACTTATAAAGTATATAATGACGAACCATTAATATATAAAATTGATAAAGACTATGCTATTTTATACGCTTTAACTAATTCTTCACAGCCTAATGAATCATATTGGACATCTTATAGTTTTGCTATATTTCAAAACAATTTGTTTTACACTGGTATGATGTATTTTAATTGTAATAAACCAGCAAATGGAAAGGTAGAAGAGATTGTAAAAACATTTTTATCAAATATTTCCATTGATTCTAAAAAAGCCAATGAATATTCTACTAAAATTAAGAAAGAACAATTAGGAGATTTTGCTAATGATGATGGAAAAATAGACGCTGTAAAAGCTTCTAATATGTTCTTTGATGACATTATATTTAATAATCCTAATGAAATTAAATATAATGGAAATAGACATTATATTACAGGACTACAAATGAATGCCGAAGTAATTGATCAATATCCATTAGTAAAATCTAATAGTGCAATCTTTGTGAAAGAAATATATAATCTTATCGGATTCCTTGAAGATAATGAAAATCTTAGAATATTGCCAAATGAATATCATAAAAATTTTAAGAATATAACTAATAATGAATCAATTACGGGAATGATATATTTATTGTTAGCAGCATGGCACATGATTAAAATTATTGAAGAAAAACCTAATAATTATAAAGTTATGATAGATGAAAATTTAATTCATGGCTTACCTAATGGATATTCTAAAATAATGGAATATATAAAAACTTTAAGAATGTATAATAGTAGAACCGAAGATTTTAAAGCTTCATTAATAGCTGTAAAAAATTTTGATGGTCCAACTGGTATTATAAGTAATAGTGTAAAAAATGCTGATAAATTTGAAGCAATTAAAGAAATGAAATCTAAAGATATCAAAATTGTTTCTAATCAATTATCAACTAAAACAGATAATAAAAAAATTGAAGATATAGATGTTAGAATTTTAAAATATTTAAATCATGAAATTCCATTGATATATGATGCATTACAAAAAAAAGCTAAACAAATAGAAAATAATAGAGCAAAATTAATTAAACATAAATCTGTATTAAAGGTTTGTGAAGATCTTATGGAATTAAAAGATGAATTATTAAATGTTAGTCTTTCTTGTCGTTCGGTTGGGGACAATGGCTCTATTTCCTTTGAAATGACTTTAGAACAGTTGAAAGTTGATGGCCCAATTTTAAGACCATGGGCAGAATATGTTGTAAATTATGATTTCAATGAAAATGAAAAAGCAACGGAATTTATAGATAATTTAATTAGTCTATATAAAAATAAAACTTTAGAAGATATTAGGGATGATTTGATTGATTTAATTAATAATTATAAAAATAATGACTATAAGATGACATTAACTAAAGAAAAACTTTTATTAACAAGTAAAATATATGATTATGATAAAGAAGCTCCCCATTTTAAAGAAGATGATTTTTATCAAAAAAATGCCCAAAAAAAGAATATAAATAGTGGAAAACCAAATAATGATTTAAAATTAAATACAGCTAAAAAAAATAATTTCATAGATTCATTATCATTAAATTTAGACCAAGAACAAAGCAAATGGGAAAATGAAATAAATGATATTAAAAAATTAAAAGAAGAAAAGATTTCTGAATATACTACTAAAATTAATAAAACTTTAGAAAAAGAAACTAAAGATTTAAAAGAAAAATCTAAACAAAAAATAAAAAAATTAAAATCTATGATAAATAATTTAACTGAAACTTATGAAAACAATAAAAAAAGATTAGAAAGACTTTCAAATATAAGTACCGTTTTCGGAATATTAGAATTTTGTTGCCTTGGTATATTTGGATTCTTTTTAGGAATATTTGTAGGTATCATTGCATTTGTAATAATTAATTGTAGTATTTTAGGCAATATATCATCTAAATTATCTGCTGAACAAGTAGATTTAGAAAAACAAATTAAGGATGCTAAAACAGAGTTAGATTCACTTACAAAAAAAGTGGAAATTAATAATAAAAAACGAGAAGCTGAAGCAAAAATTTCTAAATATTCATCCGATATTGAAAATAAAGTATTATCTCCACTTTCACCAAAGGATACAATATCGAAATTAAAATATATTTTTGCATCAACAAAAACATCTAAATTAACTAAAACGGAGTTAGAAAATAATGAAACTAAGATTGAAATAATTGATGTTTTAACAAAACTTGGAAAACCAGTAACCATCTCTATTTTAATGACGTGTGATGAAAAACTTTCTAAGCTGTCTAATCAAAGGTTAAGTGCCTTATTGAGACAATTGGTTGATGAAAAAAAAGTTGTTAAAGTTGTCAATGAAAGTAAAGCTTATTTTTCAGTAGCTGATGCTGATGCAGTTAAAAATGAGATTGTAATTGATGCAATAATTGATACTGATTTTTCTAAGGATTGTAAAGCCGTAGCTAAAGTGATAAATGATATTGATAATTCAATAGAAATTAAAGAATTATTGCAAAATAGTAAATTGAAAAATATGACTTCTATGAGAGTATGTCAAGTATTAATGTATTTTAAGCAATCAAAAAAGATATTTATGAAAAATAATAATGGAAAAATATTTATTGACAAATAAAAATTATTGTATTCTAATTTAATTGTTTTTTAATAAATTTAAAAAAATCTAAGAAAGGAATAAAAAAATTATGGATAATGAATTAAAAAAAATAGAAAAATATATTAAAGAAAATGACCCACTTAAAATGGCATTTTACTATGATAATGGAGATTTAGTTTTCGTCACAAAAACGGAAGAAGAATTGCTAGAATTATCTAAGGAACATTTTAAATATTGGGATAATATTGATGATGGAGATAATTCTAAATTAGAAAAAGATTATAGCGCATTATTTAAAAAACTGGGATTAGATTTTGAAATAGAACCTATAGAAACATTTTATGATATAGTTTTTCAAGAAATTTATAGTGGTAACGATGATGTCTATAGTATGACAGCTGAACAACAACAAGAACTTTACGAAAAAATCAAAAACTATGAAAAACAAATAAAAAAAGATCCTAGTGACAAAAAATTAATATTAGAAGCAATTAAGACTTGTGCATATGTTTTATATTTTATTAGTGATGATTTGAAAAATGATAAAGAGTTTGTTAAAGAAATAGTAAAAACTTCACCTATGGGGTTAATCTTTTTAGATCCTAAATTTCAAAATGATAAAGAAATAGCACTTGAAGCTGTCAAAGTAGATGGTAATGCCCTTGGTATTTTAAATGAAGTTTTGAAAAACGATAAAGACGTAGTTATTACAGCCTTAAAAAATTCCGAAACAGCATTTCAATTTGTAAGTAATGAACTAAAAAAAGATAAAAAATTTATTGAAGAAATTGAAAAAGAAGGATTAGATATTACTAAAATGGAAAAACAATTACAAGTTGGAATGGATTTTTTTAATATGATGTTTAACAATTTAACGCTTGAAGAAAAAATTAATTTAGCCGAAGATGGAGATATGGAAATGGCATCTGTTTTGGCCGAAGCATATATACATGGTAATGATGAAGTAGAACCAGATTTAAAAAAAGCATTTTATTGGTATGAAAAACTTGCGGAAAATGGTAATTCAATTTCTCAATACAATTTAGGATTATTTTATCTAAAAGGTAATGTAGTAAAAAGAGATTTTGAAAAAGCATATTACTGGATGAAGAAAGCCAGTGAAAATGGAGATCAAGATGCTTTGAAGAATTTAGAAAAATATGAAAAATTAGCTAAAAATGTTGAAAAATTAGAGCATGAGGATGCTGAAATACAATCATTACTTGCTGGTATGTTAATGGAATTAGGAGTTACATTTGGTGATGGAGATTATGAAGAATGCCTTGATTTAGCTAAAAAATCAGCAGAACAAGGAAACTGTGATGCAATGTGGACGCTGGGTTTAGCATATGAACATGGAAGAGGTGTTAAAGTAGATTTAAAAAAAGCATTTGAATATTATGAAAAAGGAGCTAATTTAAATCATGCTCCTAGTCAAAACAACTTAGCGCTATTTTATTTCAAGGGGAATATTGTAAAACAAGATTTTGAAAAAGCATTTGAATTGATAAAAAAATCAGCAGAAAATGGATATGGTGTAGCTTTTTACAATCTTGCTAGATGTTATGAATTTGGAAATGGAACAGAAATTGATTTTTTAAAAGCTATTGAATGGTATAAAAAAAGTTTTGAACTTAATAAAAATGATTTTGAAATAGCAAGAACCATCGCAAAATGTTATATGAATTTGTTTGATGAAGATAATTCTAAAATAAATGATATCGTATATTGGTTCGATGTTTCTGCAAAACTTAGTGGCGATCTAAGTGAATTTGAATTGTTTAGTAAGATGAAAGATAATCTTGAAAAAGGCTTGCCAAATAAAAAAACAACATTTAATGAGTGTTTTAGTTATACTTTAGAACATCTATAAAATTTGATTAAAGTAAAAGCAATGTTTTTTGGTGTTAAAGGAAAGGGTATATTAAAATAAGAAAGATAAAATTTATTATAATTAAAGAACTCAGAAACTTTAAAATTTCTGAGTCATTTTATTTTGGTAATAGAATATTATAAAATGAATCTTATAACTTATTTAAAATAATAAAAGAAAAATGTAGAAAATTATATTGTTGTATGAGATAATAA
>CANQVY010000011.1 GCA_947627405.1 uncultured Bacilli bacterium
ACTGCTGCTTCGACCAGTGGATGTTTCAACTTCATCTTAATAAATAAGGAGTAGATTTAGATATTATGTATAAAGTTAAATCTATCATTCATCCGAAAGTAAAAAATATTTTGGTTATTTTTTTAGATATTATTTTACTTATGCTTGCTTCCTTTTTTAGTTATTTAATGGTCGCTGAAAATGTGAGTATTGCTTTCCCTAATTTTTTAATATCTTCTTTTTGTGTTGCTATTTGTACTATTCTTTTCTTTTTTGTGATTCATCTTTATAGTAGTACTTTAAAATATTTTGGTCTTGTGGAAAGCATTAAGCTCGTAGATTCTATCTTGGCTGTTTTAGTTATTAATCTTTTAGTTATGGCCCTTACAAACTATATGCCTCTTAGATGGTGTGTCATTTCTTCTATGCTAGATATTATCTTTTTAATGGCTTCTCGCTTTAGTTATAGAATCTTTTTCTATTTGAAAAATACTTTCTCTTCTAAGAAAAAAGAAATGAAAAAAGTTATGGTCATTGGTGCTGGCGATACCGCTAAACTTCTTCTTCAAGAAATGATTCAAAAACCTTCTTTACTACTTAAACCTGTTTGTTTAATTGATGATGACCCTTTAAAACAAGGCCTTTCTATCGAAGGGGTAATGGTGGTGGGAGATCGCAATAAAATTCTGGAAAGTGCTAAAAAATATCATGTCGATTTAATTGTAATCTCCATCCTTGCTGCTTCAAAAGTTGAAATTTCTAAGATTATTTCTATTTGTAAGGAAACTTATTGTCATGTGAAAATTGTTCCTTCTATTTCGAAAATGTTATCTAAAGGAGTCTATTTACAAAACTTACGAGATGTCGATGTAAATGATTTATTAGGTAGAGATGCAATCGTAGTCGATGATCGTGAAATCCGTGAATCTATTGTAAATAAGGTCGTTCTTGTTACGGGCGGCGGAGGTTCAATTGGCTCTGAACTTTCTAGACAAATTGCTTCTATGCAACCTAAAAAACTGATTATTTTTGATATCTATGAAAACAATGCCTATGATATTGAACAAGAATTAAGAAAAGAATATCCATCTCTTGATTTGGTTGTTTTAATTGGTAGTGTTAGAAATGAAACGAGAGTTTTTGAGGTCTTTAAAATGTATCGCCCTGATATTGTTTATCATGCCGCTGCTCATAAACATGTCCCTTTGATGGAACAATCTCCTTGTGAAGCTGTGAAAAACAATGTGTTTGGTACCTTAAATGTTGCTCGTGCAAGTGATCTATATGGTACAAAAAAGTTCGTTTTAATTTCAACCGATAAAGCTGTAAATCCTACCAATGTGATGGGAGCAACAAAAAGAATTTGTGAGATGATTATTCAGTCCTTTTCTTCTTCTACTTGTAGTTATGTTGCCGTAAGATTTGGAAATGTTTTGGGCAGTAATGGTAGTGTTATTCCTTTATTTAAAAAACAAATTGCGCAAGGCGGCCCCGTTACGGTTACTCATAAGGATATTATTCGTTATTTTATGACAATCCCTGAAGCTGTAAGCTTAATTCTGGAAGCCTCTACTTATGCAAAAGGTAAGGAAATCTTTATTTTGGATATGGGTAAACCTGTTAGAATTTATGACCTTGCGGTCAATTTAATCCGCTTATCTGGCTTAAGAGAAAATGAAGATATCAAAATTATAACAACTGGCCTTAGACCCGGTGAAAAACTTTATGAGGAACTTTTACTTAGTGAAGAAGGAATTAAAAAAACAAAAAATAATTTGATCTATATCGCTCATCCCATTGATTTCGACCAAACTTCTTTTGAGGAAAACTTAAAAACTTTGAAAAATATGGCCTATCTTGAGGATAAAAATATCCGTGAATTGATTAAAAAAATAGTACCAACATATCATGAAAAAACTAATTGAAATTTATGTAGATATAACAGGGTGCCTTAGAAGGAAAAAAGTATTTTGTAGTGATATGACCTTCTCTGCTACGCTAAACCCTGTTGTTTATGAGAGGGGTATCCCTATTTTTATTGAAACAGAAGAATCTTTTTGGGATGTGAATCCAGTCTTTGATGTAAAATTAGTTGTGTGCCGACCTATATGATTTTTTAGAAAAAATGAATTTAATTAGAGGTATAGTATATAAACATAATACACTTTTAATTGAGAATGCAAAAGTTTGGGCGAAGCGTTGTAAGAAGTTGGTGTTGATGACAACCGATAATGTGTTAATTTTATCGATATTATAGGTGTAACCAAACATGTATGCAAAACGATTGATTGTAAAAAACGACCTATCGTAGGATTGAATATAGTGGCATTTTAATTGGCAATGTTATAGGTTTAACGAATTTACTTCTTCTTTTATTAATAAACACATTAAAACATTAAATTAATTATCATTGTTGATAAGTAAATTATCAAATATTTTATAATAATTTGAAAAGTTGTATATAATTTGTTCTCAAACCAGAAACAAAGGCCAGTAACAACGAACATTTTATTCTAGATATGAGACAACCTGTTAAGATACCTGATTCAGAAAAAATATCATTCATTTTTGCTGCATTTTAAATAAATATTTTGAAATAGAACTTCGACCCAGCCAATTTTTTAGAAAACTACTCACTATAATCGAAGAGTTTTATAAGATTAAAAATAGAATAATATCAACTAAATGTGATAATCCATATTAGGAACATAGAATTAACCAAAACTTACAACGTTAAAAGATGTCTATTGATTGAAAAATGATAAGTTAATTCGTGCCACTCTAAGAAAAGTAGTTTTCACATAAAAAAGTCTAGAAAAAGTTAATGCACATGAGTTTTTATTAAAACTAAATCAAATCATTCAGTTTGCGTTGACGCAAGGGAAAGGAAGAGAATATTATATGTCTTTAGATTTGATGTACATCACAAATAATCCTGCCGTTGCTTTGATTGCTGAAAAATATGGTGTTTCAAGAATATGGATTGATCTTGAAACACTAGGAAAAGAAGAACGGCAAAAGAACATGAATACCGTAAAATCCCATCATACTATAAATGATATTGCGGTTATTTCTAACATGCTTTCAACTTCAGAAATGCTTGTTAGAATTAATCCATGGAACAAGACATCTATTGACGAAATAGAAGCGGTTATTTCTGCCGGAGCAGATAGAATTATGCTTCCCATGTGGAAAGAAATTACAGAGGTTAAGGCATTTCTTGAAACAATAAATGGTCGGATTCATACAACATTGCTACTTGAAACAAAAGAAGCAGTAGAAATTATTGATAAAGTTCTCGAGCAACCACTGCTTGATGAAATACATATTGGCTTAAATGATCTTCATCTTAGTTACGGCCTTACATTTATGTTTGAATTACTTACTAATGGAATAGTAGAAAACCTCTGCCAAAAATTTAATGCAAAAGGTATTAAATATGGATTTGGCGGCATCGCTCGTATTGGTGAAGGAACACTTCCTGCAGAGAGAATAGTAATGGAACATTATAGACTGGGTTCGACAAGAGCAATTCTTTCTAGAAGTTTTTGCAATACTGATGAACTTAAAGATATAAATAGTATTGAAAAATTATTTTCTGAAAACATAGCTCGTTTAAGAGAATATGAAAATACTTTGATTAATACAACAATAGATGAATATTTAAAAAATAAACAAGTTGTTAAATGCTGTGTAGCAGAAATTGTCAGCGAAATTAAGGAGAAGATGGCACAATGAAAGAAATGCAAATAAAACAGCTTACTGAGCAAGTCGGCGATGCCTTTTATATGCTTGAAAGCAAACAGTTTAGACAGAATTATCTAGAATTAAAATCCGAATTTATAAATATATATCCTAACTTTAATATCGCGTATTCTTATAAAACAAATTATACTCCAAAGTTGTGTAGAATTGTAAATGAACTTGGTGGCTACGCAGAAGTGGTTTCAGATATGGAAATGGAGATTGCACTTCGCATTGGTGTAGAGCCCAAAAACATTATCTGGAATGGTCCATTCAAGAATGCCAAGAAGGTTGAAGAACTTCTTGTCATGGGTGGAACTATAAACATTGATTCAGCATACGAAATTGATTTAATTGCAAAGATTGCAGAGAAATATCCAAACCATAGGCTCAACATCGGCATCCGCTGTAATTTTGACGTGAACGATGGCGTTGTGTCAAGATTTGGGTTTGATACAGAATCCAAAGACTTTAATTGTGCTATAGCTTTATTTGAAAAATATAAAAATCTTTATTTAATTGGACTTCAGTGCCATTTTGCAACGCGCAGACTTGACACATGGAAACCTCGTGCAGAAGGTATGCTTACTCTAATAGACAAGCTTGGAATCGTTCCTGAACATATTGATCTTGGAGGTGGATTTTTTGGAAAAATGGCAGACTCTCTTAAAGCACAATTTGATTCTGAGATTCCTACATATAGGCAATATGCGGAGACTGTTGCTCCCGTTTTTGCTAATCATTTTAAGAATACCTATAACAAACCGATGCTTTTGATTGAACCGGGTAGTGCACTTGTTGGCGACTGCATGCGCTTTGCGGCAAGAGTTATTAATATCAAGAATGTTCGTGGTAAATCGATTGCAACCTTACTTGGTAGCATTTATAATATCAATCCTACTTTAAATAAAAAGAATCCTCCCATTGAAGTGTATTCCATGGGTAGCGAGCAAAAAGAATACAAAGATTTAGACTTTGGTGGCTTTACTTGCATTGAATCTGATTATCTTTATCGTCACTTTAATGGATTGCTATCAAAGGGAGATATGGTTGTGTTTGGAAATGTTGGATCTTACTCCGTTGTTTTAAAGCCTCCGTTTATTTTACCCAACTTTCCAATTATAGACATTTCTGAGGGCGAGATTGAAATCATTAAGCGTGGAGAAACATTTGATGATTTATTTCACACCTTCTCATTTTAATGGGGTGAAAGGTATGTGGTATCTATCTAATAAATTTTTGAAACGCTTTTTCGACATTGTTCTTTGCCTAATAGCACTTATCCTATTGATTCCAGTATGGATAGTTGTTGCGTTTGCCATTAAATGTGATAGTAAAGGCCCTATTTTGTTTGCACAAGACAGAAGAACTAAAAATGGTCGTCTGTTCAAGATGTATAAATTTCGTTCTATGATCGTTAATGCTGAAAGCATGGGAGCAGGATTATTTAATTATGAAAACGACCCCCGTGTAACGAGGGTAGGTCGTTTTTTGCGAAGCACCAGTCTTGATGAGTTACCACAAATTTGGAACGTAATAAGAGGAGATCTTTCCTTGGTGGGACCTAGACCATGTGTATCCTATGAACTTGGGGATTTTGATACGCTTAATAAAAAGTACAAGAAACGATTTGAGATGCGGGGTGGTATCACAGGGCTTGCTCAAATTATGGGTCGAAATGAAAATTCATGGAATGAGAAGGTTATATACGATAGTATTTATATTGATAAATTTAAGAAACAAGGTGTTTGGCTTGACATTAAAATCATAGTGGGTACAGTTATTAAGGTATTTAGGAAACAAAATATTTATGAAGAAAAAATTGATACTTCGATGAATGATACTGAAGCAGCAAAATTTGCGGAAGAAGAAACCATTCGTATAGCACACTTACCAGAAGATGATGAAGTATCATAAAATTGAAATTATGAAATGAGGAATTTATTATGAAAACTTATGTAGCTAATAGATTTATATGGTATAAAGGTGAAATCGTCAATGTAAATGATGCCAAAATTAACATTCTTGCACCTACGGCACAGTTTGGATTAAATGTTTTTGAAGGCATTCCTTGTTATTGGAATGATGAAGAAAAACAACTCTACGCATTTCGATTAAATGACCACTATGATCGTTTGATTCGCTCCGCAAAACTCATCCAAATTAACTGCCCCTACACAAAAGAGGACTTTAAGAAATCATTAGTAGATGTAATTAGGGCAAATGAATACGATGAAAACCTTTCTGTTCGCCAAACTTTGTTTGTTGATGGTTTTGGCTCTTGGGGCTCTGAAGAACCAGTGGATATGTTTGTTTCTCCTATTCCAAAAGGTAAGATAAGTTCAGAATACAATAAAAAAGGACTTAATTGCTGCGTTACATCTTGGCGAAGAATTTCAGATATCACACTTTCTCCAAGAATCAAGTGTGGCGCAAATTATATTAATAGCCGTGTCGGACAAAGAGAAGCACTTCGTAATGGCTACGATACTTGTATTTTTTTAAATGAAATAGGAAAAGTATCAGAAGGTCCTGGCTCCTGTCTTTTTATGGTTGTAAATGGAACTCTAGTTACTCCTATGCTTACAGATAGTGTTCTTGAAAGCATTACAAGAGATACCATTATTAAAATTGCTAAAACGATTGGCATTCCCGTTGAAGAAAGAACGATCGATAGAACTGAACTTTATACTTGTGAGGAAGCATTTCTTTGCGGATCTGCAATGGAAGTTACCCCTATCCTATCTATTGATAAATATATTATTGGAAGTGGGGAAGCGGGCAAAATAACTACCAAACTTCACAAGGCATATCTTGATGCTGCAAAAGGTAAAAATGAAAAATTTATGAATTGGGTAACACCAATATATTAAGGATTAAAATGAATTTTTCCGTTTTAATGTCAGTTTATAAAAACGATGATGCAGAATATTTATTAAGAGCCATACAAAGCGTGACAATTGACCAAACGCTTAAACCTACTCAACTTGTTTTAGTCAAGGATGGTCCAGTTTCAGAGGAAATAGATGCTAATATTCAAAAAATGCAAATTGCATTAAATGCTATTGGTATTGAATTTACTGTTGTCCCCCAAGAGATAAACCATGGTCTTGCAACCGCCTTGAATATAGGACTTAAATACTGTAAGTATGAGTACGTTGCCCGCATGGATTCTGATGACATATCTTTACCTAATAGATTTGAACTTGAACTTCCCTACATAGTTGGCAATCCACATATTTCAATCCTTGGTGGTGGAATAAATGAATTTGAAAATGATGAAAAAGTACCACTTCAAACACGTATTGTTCCGCAAAAACATGATGAAATTGTTAATATGCTTAGAACACGAAATGCAATGAATCATGTTACCGTTGTTTTTAAAAAAAGTGATATTATAAAGCTTGGAGGGTATAGTGAAAATTTTGGAAAGCTTGAAGATTATAAGCTTTGGATTGATGCCGTATGTGCTGGACTTAAATTGCAAAATATCTCTGAGGTTTGTGTAAATGTAAGAGTTGGATCTGGTTTTATAGAAAGACGAAGCAATAAAAAAGAAATTCATGACTGGGATATGTTGCAAGAGTATTTAAAAAAAACTAAGCTGATTAGAAAAGGAAAAGCTATGATAAATAAACTATATATCAGAGTATTTATTTATATGCCTGCATGGATGAAGAGAATAGCATATAAAACAGTTCTCAGAAAGAAGAAGTGATTATGAAAAAATATAAAATAGGATACACAACAGGTGTTTTTGATTTGTTTCATATTGGGCATTTAAACATATTAAAAAAAGCCAAAGAGCAATGCGAATATCTTATTGTCGGTGTAAGTACAGATGAATTAGTAAAATCTTATAAAAATAAAACTCCCATTATTCCATTTGATGAAAGAATTGCAATCGTCGAAGCAATACGATATGTCGATAAAGTTGTGCCACAAACAAGTATGGATAAATTGGCAGCATGGAACAAATTACATTTTAATGTAATATTTCATGGCGATGATTGGAAGAATTCGGCTATGTATGATGAATATGAAAAACAATTTGCTGGTGTCGGTGTAACTCTTGTGTTTTTTCCACACACACAGGGTATATCTTCTACAAAAATTACAAAAAAATTACAGGATATATTATGTCAATAAATATTGTAGGAAAAAACTGCTGTGGATGTCGCACCTGTAAAACCATATGTAAATTCAATGCCATATCAGTAATAACAGATAAATATTGTTTTGAACAAATGAGTGTAGACAAAAACAAGTGCGTTGAATGTAGAATGTGCGAAAAAGTTTGTCCCATACTTAATGTTCAAAGTAGCTCTGAAAGACATTCATGTGGAGCTGCATATGCACTTGACAACAATATTAAATTTTGGGGCTCAAGCGGAGGATTGTTTGGAGTTTTTTCAAGACAAATTATCCTTGATGGTGGTTGTGTATATGGCGCGGCTTTTGATAATAATCTAAAACTAAAAACCACATCAGCAGAAACACTTAATGATCTTGTTCCACTGTATAAATCAAAATATCTTTTGTGTGACACAGATGATAAATTTATAGAAATAAAATTAAGATTGGATAAAGGTAAAAAAGTACTTTATTGCTCATCTCCCTGCCAAGTTGCAGCTTTAAAACTCTATTTGAAAAAAAATTATGAAAATCTTCTTACAGTGGACTTTGTCTGTCATGGTGTTGGAAGTCAAGTCTTGTTTGATAAATCAATTGAGTATTCAGAAAAAAAACTGTCTGCAAAAATTAGGAATGTTGTATTTCGTCATAAAAATAAAAATGCGTCTTCACATTATTATCTTTATTCATGTGAAAAAAACAAAGGTAAAAAATTTTATAAACAAGATTTATATCTTTCTTTCCCCTATTATAATGCCTATTGTAAACAACTTATTTGTCGTGAAGGGTGCTATACTTGCAAATATGCAACAGGAGAACGATGCTCGGATATTACAATTGGTGACTTTCACACAATAGAGAAATATGATCAGTCAATCAATCGCTTTGCTGGAATTTCCATGTTCGTTTGCAATTCACTCAAAGGAGAATTATTCTTTAATTCTGTAAAGAGATATTTGTTTGTAAAATCATTTGACTGGGAGGTATTGAAGGCCAATAATCGTTTTCACTCGGATGGAAGTAAACCCCAAAACCAACGTGAATTTATGGAATCAATTGCAAATAATCCCTTTGAAATAACTGTAAAGAAATATTTACAACCAATTCGAGATTGGAAAAAATTGATATATTATAAATCTCCATCATTTTTAAGAAATATAGTAAAAAAAATTGGGAGGTAATTCTTATGAAGTATATGAGAGATGGGTTGAATGACTCATATGGAATACTTGAATTACAAGATAAAATATTAGAAATAGCAAAGTATATTCATGATTTTTGCAAAGAACATAATATTGATTATTGTTTAATGGGCGGATCTGCATTGGGTGCAAAAAGACATGGTGGTTTTATTCCATGGGACGATGATCTTGATATTTTCATGACTCCAAATAATTATGAAAAATTTAGAGATATCTTTTATCGTGAGGGCGATACAGAAAGGTTTTACTTGCAAGAATATGGTAAATGTAAAAAGGGATATGTGACTGTGCCAAAGCTTAGGATGAATGGTACTACCTATATTGAAGAATTGACAAAAGATTGGAATATTCATCAAGGTATTTTTGTTGATATATTTATTTTGCATTCTTGTCCGAACAGCAAAATCAAACAGTTATGGCAATATTTTTGGGCAAAGTGTGTAGTTGTTAAAGGAATGTCTATGAGAGGATACAATAGACAAAGTGGATTAAAGAAAGTATTACTTGTAGTATCTAAAATATTACCCAGAAAAATCATGGTTGATTTCGCTTTAAAGCAAGTATACAGATTTAGAAATTGTGAATCTGACTATTTTTGTAACTTTCTCGGTAAAGCTGGTTATAAAAAAGGATTATATAGGAGAAAATGGTTTGAAAATAATCAAAATATAACTTTTGAAAAAATTGAATTAAAGGTTCCAGGCGAATTACATGAATTTCTTTCTGAGCGTTTTGGAGATTACATGCATCCACCATCTGAAGATCAAATCAAGTGGGAACAACACGCTGTTAAATGGGACACAAAAAATTCCCAAAATAAAAGTAGTGTTTATTTAGACGAATGTAAATTAGTATGAAAGAGAAGTTATCAACATGGAGTATTTAAAAGGAAAAGTAAGTGTTATTATACCTACCTATAAACGATCCGATACATTATCGAGAGCAATTAAAAGTGTTGTAGAACAAACGTACAAAAACATTGAAATATTGGTTGTAAATGACAATGAGCCTGGTGATGAATATAGTGAAAATGTTGCTAAATTGATAAAATCGTTGAATTATAAAAATTTAACTTTAGTAATGCAAGAACATCATATTAACGGAGCTGCTGCAAGAAATGCTGGTATCCGTCATGCAGTTGGAGAGTATATTGCGTTTCTTGATGATGATGATTTATGGATGCCAGAAAAAATTGAATTACAAGTTGACAAATTATCAAAACTCGATGGTAGTTACGGAGGGGTTAGTACAAGAAAAATATATTACTTAAACGGAAAACAAAACCATATTTCTAAAGTGTGGAGAACAGATGAAAAGCAAAATTTTGATATTATGTCAAGACGACTTAATGTTTCAACTTGTACTCTTTTGCTAAGACATGAATGTCTAGATAAAGCTGGATATTTCGATGAAAACCTTAAAAGACATCAAGAAATTCAACTTCTCTCTTATTTTACGAATATGTATAAAATAGGGTTTGTTGAAGAAATATTGACCATTATTGATTGTAGTGATACAGGAAATAGACCATCAGCTCAAAGATTACTAGAGTTTAAAAATGACTATTTTAAATCAATTAAACCAGTACTTAATAAGTATACTACACACAAGAAACGATTGATAATCGCTCATAATATGACAGAAATAGCGTGGGCATTTTGTCGTGACGGAAAAAAGAAAAAAGGGTTAGCAATACTTGTCAAATGCTTAATTTATCCCTCTGTTACATTTACATTTATTAGCCGTGTTTTTAGCAAGAAAAAGGAAAAGAAATCCTTGCATAATTATGATATTACCATTCTTAATAAAATAAAAAATTATGTGGAGTCTATTAATTAAAGGAGGAATGTTAAATAATGGTAAATGTAGAGGTCGTTAACTGTTCTAAAACTACTGCTATGCGACGGGGGATTGGCATTAGTGCAATATTATATCTCATATATGCCTCGTATTATATTTCGGGTTATTCAAGTCAAATTCATAATTATGTTCTTATCGCCCTTTTTGCAGCCTGGATACTTATAGCTATAGTCGAGGACATGGACTCATTTGACAAAGCATTCAACAACAAAACTGTTGTTTGGGTGATGTTATTCCTAGTTTATTTTTTTTTCACAAGTTTAGTAAATGGAGATATAATAAACACGTTAAAATATATTACAAAATATATTTTGTTATTTGCTTGTGTATTTCAATTCAAGTATTACAAAGCAAGAAATAATCCAAGAGAATTAAAGTTTATTGTCATATGCACTTTGATAGTATGGGCATTTTTTGCAATTAAAGCTATCGCCTTTTATATTGCTTTCCCTTCCGCAGCAAGAACTTTAGCAAGTGATTTTTATGCCTTTGATAATATTGCTATTGGTGGTGGATATGCTATAGCATTCGGCTCGGCAATTTTATGTGTTTATTTATTTGAGCGATTTATAAACAGAAATATTTTAAAAAAATCATTAAAGTTAATTTTCTTTGCCTTAATTATTATATTTTTTTACTTGCTCATAAAAACCGAAAGCACTTTAACATTAATTTCTTGTACTTTAGGTTTGATTTTATCCATAATTAGAAAAATGTGGCGAAATGATGGCACAAGAGGTAACCTTAGTAAAATCATCATGACAATTTTATTAGTTTCAGCTTCTATTGGAGTACTATTAAATACTCAGGAAATAGGCGAATGGATAATTAAAATGACTAAAAATGGCATGGATAACACAATAATTCGTCGGTTTAATAGAATAGGAGAAAAAATGATATACTCTTCTACAGGATCAACGTATAGGAATTATGTAGATGAACGAATCGGATATATTATTCAATCGTGGAATACATTTTTAAAAAATCCAATCATTGGAGTTGGATTTAAATCAGGTAATATATTTTCTAATTTGGAAATTACCGGTCTTGGTATGCACTCAGCAATTTGTGATTTGCTTGCACAACACGGAATATTAGGCTCAATCCCCTTTATAATGTTTTTTATAAAAGGATTAAAAAAGGAATGTTGGGTTTACTATAACACTTACATTGTGACTATGCTTTTTATGATTATTGTTAATCCGTTTGAGTATTTTCATGCTTATATGGTGATGTTTACTCTAATACCAATGATTGATATGCTGATTAATAGTTCAAATCAAACAAAAGAAAAGCAAAATGGCTTTATAAACAACATAAACTAAAATAGGTGAGGAAACATATGAAGGATGAAGGTACTGGAACAAAATTTGTAAGTCGAATCTTTGGATTTTCAATGGCTTCTTGGGTGAATTGCATCATAAGTTTAATTGCTACTCCAATAACGACAGCAGTTTTTGCCCCTGAAGAACTAGGAAAAATTAATATGTTAATCTCATATGCAAACATTATTGTTCCCTTTATTTATATGGGATTTGATCAAGCATATGTAAGATTTTATAACGAACCGTTAGGCAAAAATACTTCTAAATCTATGTTTAAACTTTGCCTTTTATTTTCATCTATTTTAGTTGTTCCGACTACGCTTATTACCATGATAATGTATAAGTCAATTTCAAGAGGAATTGTTGGATACTCATCCATTTTTATTTACATGTGCTTGATTTTATATGTAACGGCAACAATGTTGATGAGATATGCGAATCTAAAAGCAAGAATGGATAATAACATTTGGCTGTTTTTTATTCAATCTGTGCTTTCAACAATAATTATAAAAATTTCCTTTGCATGTGTTGCTTTGATTAAACCCACAGCAGAGTATGCAATATTTTTTAGGACAGCATTGCTATTTCTTGTTGGATTTGTGTTTGTGATGGCATCGCTTGGAAAGTGTATAAAAAATCCTATCGATAAAAATAAAAAGGTAACCAAAGAATTGTTAAAATACAGTATTCCACTTTTTCCAACGGTTTTTATAGTTATGCTAAATACCTCACTATCACAACTTATACTTAAAAATTACGTTGAGTATGAAATGATAGGTATATATTCCAACGCCGTAACAATGGCAAGTATCATTACTATCGTACAATCTGGTTTGAATACTTTTTGGACACCATTTGTATATGAATATCGTGAACAACAGCTAAAGATACAAAAAATGCATCACATAATATCGTTTTTGCTTATTACTTGTGGTTTTGGAATAATTGCATTTCAA
Organism: uncultured Bacilli bacterium; assembly: GCA_947627405.1. Taxonomy (GTDB): domain Bacteria; phylum Bacillota_I; class Bacilli_A; order RF39; family UBA660; genus CALVUP01. The sequence goes on from CANQVY010000011.1 coordinate 13,201, forward strand.
GATCTGGTTTATTTTATTCTTGTAGATAAGAACTATTGGGCTAGTAAAGCAATAATGGGTTTTCTGATGATTTCACCTATATCTGAAACTATATCTGAAACATTAGGTTTAGGAATTGAATTGTCAAAAAAAACGTATATGAAACTTCCAGTATATATTATCAGTATTATTGTTAACATTGTATCATGTCTCCTTTTAATTCCTCACTTTGGCATAGTGGGAGCAGCAATGGCAAATGCAATATCTTCGCTAACAATGTTAATTTCAAAATCTATTATAGGTGAACATTATTATAGATGTAGCGATAATTACACAAAACTGATTTTGTGTATGATGTTGTTCGTCTTAACTGCTACTATAAGCAGTTATTTCAATAATGGTTATATTAAAATTATTATTGCTTGTATTGGAATTATAATAACTACTTGTGTATATTTCAAAACAGTTGTTTTGCTTTTAAAAAAACTCAATCAGATAAAGAACAAAGTGTTCTATAAGCATAAATAATTATCATGGAGGAAAAATGAAAAAAATAATTCTTGGTATTTATTATGTTGCATATTTAATGTGCAAGTATCTCCCCCGTTCATCATCAAAACTTTCAGGTGGAGGGCTAAGACGTTTTTTTTGTAAAAAAATTATTTCATCTGCAGGTAAAAACATCAATATTGAAAGGGGAGCAACCTTCAGTCGCAAACTTTCTATTGGCGATAATTCAGGTTTAGGCATAAACTGCCAGGCTCAAGGAACGGTGTCAATTGGCAACAATGTCATGATGGGACCAGATGTTTTGATTTATACGACCAATCATGAGTTTAACAATAAAAATGTTCCAATGCAACAACAAGGTTATCAACTGGAAAAACCTGTCAGCATAGGCAATGATGTATGGATTGGTGCAAGAGTTATAATTTTACCTGGCGTACATATCGGAGACGGAGTTGTAATTGGAGCAGGAACAGTTGTAACCAAAGATATTCCTGCTTATAGTGTATGTGTAGGTAATCCGGCAAAAGTAGTAAAGGAGAGATAGATAATGAAAAAAATCCTTATTATTGGTGCTGCCAATCTACAGCATACAGTTAACTTTATTGATACTCTACTTATAGATGATTCTAAAAATCAAGTGACAATTTTTAATACTGAATATAAAAGTGATTTAATTCCTAAAATTGAAGCGTTCTATACCGATAACGCAGTTAAAGTTATTAATACTGAAAATCTTAGTCGTTCAAAGAATGGAAAAATAAGAGCTGTTATCAACTTAATGAAAATGAAAAGAGTTTTGCATAACGAGTGCCGACTTAATAAACAGTACAATATGTGTTTTATTCTTTATTGCAGTTGGCAAAGTTCCATCTGGGTGTCAAAGTATTATAAGTTTTTTAAAAAAGTTGTTCTTGTATATTTTGGAAGTGATGTTTTACGAAATGAGAAGTTAACAAATCACTTCTTTAATAAAATGAATAATGTGGCAGAAAATATTATTTTACCTAATTTGAATACCTTGGAGAAGTTTAATGAAAAGACAAATAATATGTATGAGAGTAAGTCTTGCGTAATTCAGTACCCCCAAAAAATAGTAGCGACTATGTTAGGGTATCAGCCATTACATGATAAAAAACATGATAGAGAGTTCTTTAATTTGCCACTTGATAAAATCATTGTTTTGTGTGGTCATACCGCAACTGCTGCTGAACAATATGAAAAAATGATTGATGCCTTGACGAGATGCAGAAAAGATATTCTTGATAAGTGTTATTTTGTTTTTATGATGACTTATGCTCCAGGTGATTATCAAAATTATCAAGAAAAAATATGCAATTATCTTTTAAAAAGTAAATTAAATGGTACTGTACTGAAATCTCGAATAAAATATGAAGATATGCCAAAGTTACATTATGCCTGCGATGTTCATATTACTACAATAAAAACAGATGCTCTTTCTTGTTTTTTACAGGAAGAGATGCTTGCAGGGAATATTTTAATTTATGGCAAATGGCTTAATTATTATGAAATTGAAAATGAAAAATTTTTTTCTTTTCCGATTAACACCATTTCAGATTTGACAGAAACAGTAAATATGGTAATAGGAAAATTCGAAGAAAACATTAAAATGTCCAAAAACAATATAAAAGGTATTATGGAGCTCGCTTCCGAAAATGCGATACGCAATGAGTGGAATCGTATAATATTTAAAAAACAAATGTGAATAATGAAAGGAACAATGACAATGAAAACATTATTTGAAAAAATTAAATTCGCTGAAGAATCTCTTTCACTTATTGGTCTTGGTTATGTTGGCATGCCTATCGCAGTTGCTTTTGCCAATGCGGGTGTAAAGGTTATTGGTTTTGATCTTAACAAAGCAAAAATTGACCTTTATAAAAACGGCAAAGATCCAACAAATGAAGTTGGGGACGATGCTATAAAACAGACAAGTGTAATTTTTACTTCCAATGAAGCAGATTTAAAGAAGGCAAAGTTTCACATCGTTGCAGTTCCTACTCCAGTAAATCAATATCATACTCCCGATCTTACTCCTGTTATCGAAGCAAGCAAAATTGTTGGTAGAAATCTTATGAAAGGTTCTATTGTGGTATTTGAATCTACAGTATATCCAGGTGTAACAGAGGATGTATGTTTACCTATTATTGAGCACGAGTCTGGCTTAAAGTGTGGTGCTGATTTTAAGATTGGTTATTCCCCGGAGAGAATAAATCCTGGCGACAAGATTCATAGACTTGAAAACATTAAAAAGATTGTATCCGGCTGCGATGCAGAAGCTCTTGATGAAATTAAAGCTGTTTATAATCTTGTCATCAAAGCTGGTACATTCCCAGTTTCAAATATTAAGACTGCTGAAGCAATCAAGGTTGTTGAAAATAGCCAACGGGATATCAACATTGCATTTATGAACGAGCTTGCAATGGTCTTCGATCGTATGGACATTGATACAAACGAAGTTGTCGAGGGCATGAATACCAAGTGGAACGCACTTGGCTTTCATCCTGGTTTGGTTGGCGGTCATTGTATTGGTGTTGACCCTTACTATTTTACTTACGAAGCGGAAAAACTTGGTTATCATAGTCAGATAATTCTCAACGGACGCATTGTTAATGACAGCATGGGTAAGTTTGTTGCTGACGCTGCAATCAGACAGATGATTAAAGTTGGCAAGGCTCCTGCAAAGTCAAAGGTTGTTATTCTTGGTTTAACGTTTAAAGAAAATTGTCCCGATACACGAAACTCAAAAGTATCTGATGTTTATAACTATTTGGTAGAATATGGTATACAACCTATTGTTATCGATCCTTGGGCTAGTAAACGCGATGCAAAGCATGAATACAATATTGAACTTAAAACAATAAAAGAAGCCAAAGGTGCTGATTGTGTTATTCTTGCTGTTGCTCACAATGAGTTTAAACAGCTTGGTCTTAAAAAGATAAGTGAAATGTTCAAAGATATTCCTCAAAATGAAAAAGTACTGATTGATGTTAAGGGACTATATTCTGTTTCTGATCTTGTCAATAGTGGTCTTACATATTGGAGATTATAAAAAAGGAAAGAGAATATGAAAAATTTGGGATATTCAACTATGAAATTGTTTGGTAAAGTGATTTCAGTGTTTGGTGTAAACAAAAAAAAATTAACTATAAAATGGTTTAGGCATCATGGTATGACTATTGGCGATAATTGCACGATATGTTGCAATATATTACCATCGGAACCATACCTAGTTTCAATTGGAAATAATGTAACTATTTCAGCTCCTATACAATTGCTTACTCATGACAATAGTATCATCAAAATGTCACGGGGGGGGGTAACTGATACTTTTGGAGCCATTAGTATAGGAAATAATTGCTTTATAGGTGCAAATA
>CANQVY010000012.1 GCA_947627405.1 uncultured Bacilli bacterium
CATCAACCGAGAATCTCTTTCGAGTCTTACTAATAGGGAGTAACTATAAAATTTATTTATTATCTTACACCAAACGATAACTCTCTTTAAAATAGTATTTTATAATCGTATCCTATATCATCGCTTTCTAAATGTATTATAACAAAATGTTTCTAAAAAAGCAACTTTCATTTTTTAACTATCTTTTACTTTCTTATTCATTTCTTCTATTTTTGCTTACAAGTTCAAGTGGAACTGTTAATTGTTTGATTCTTTCGATCATTCTTCTTGCTTTTACTTGATCAATGCCACCACTTGTACAACTTAAATGTTTTTCTAACTCATCAATTTTGAAATTAGAGGTAAAGAAAGTTGGTAAATTTTCATCCATCCTGTATTGCAAAATAACTCCCAAAACTTCATCTCTTCCCCATGGAGTTAAATTTTCAGCGCCTATATCATCAATCAACAAAATATCGACTTTTTTAATCAAATCAAACCTTTCTTCATAGGTGTTCTCATTAAAAGAGGATTTTAACTTTCTTAAAAACTCTGGAAAATATACGATGATACTATTTACTTCTTTTTTAGCAAGTTCATTGAAAAGAGCAGCCAGTAGATATGTTTTTCCAGATCCAAAGCTTCCTGATAAATAAAGTCCTTTTTGTTTATCATCCCTACCATAGTGATCCAGAAATTCTTTTATAAATTTAATAATAGGTAATCGATTTTTATCATCTGTATACATTTCTTTTAATGATGCATTCTTGATTTCTTTAGGTATATCAAATAAAGTAACATATTTTTGGTATTTTGTATCTTCTAAATATTTATTTTCATATTGACAAGCAACATAAGAAAAATCAATTGTATTTTTATTTACTTTCGGTTTGTAACAAAACCCTTTTACTTTATTTTTGCATGCAAGTAAACTTTTGCAATGCTTACAATGATTTTCTTCTTGACAAGATTCCATTAAATTTGAAGTATACTTCATTCCTAGACTTTCTTGAATCTTATACTCATTTACAAAATCTGAAAAAGAATTCTCTGCTAAAGCTTTTTTATAATTTACTTTTAAATTGATTTCATCTTCATCTTTGAGTTTTATAAATTTTGTTACACTTTCCATAGATATCACCTATCTCTATTGTATTATATAAAGAATAAAAAAACAAATAAAAAAAGCAGTTTATTCCACTGCTAATAAAAGAACTACCACTGCAAGTAATATAAAGATTAAAGCATAGGCTAAATTTTTAGTTTTTTCACTTGCCTCTACAAAATCATTTTCTTTTTTTACTGTTTTCTTTTCTACTACACTTGTATGATTTTCCTCAATAGGTGTTGTTTGCTTTTTTACGACTTTTTTAGCTTCTGTTTTTTTTGCAGGTGTTTTTTTTGGAGTCGTTGTCTTCTTAGCTGCTGTTGTTTTCTTCGTTGTAACTGCCGCAGTCTTTGTTGGGCTTGCCTTTTTCGTTGTTGTTGATTTTTTTGCCGTAGATTTCTTTACTGTACTCGTTGTTTTCTTGGCTGCACTTGTCTTTGGTTTTGTTTCTGCCATACTTCATTCCTCCTACTCTAAATAATATCGTATCATTTTTTTGAATATTTCGCAACTTATTTTTCCTCTTCATAGCCAAAATTTAATTCTTTTAATTCTGGAAGAACAAAAATACCATCTTTTCGAATTAAAACATCATCAAAATAAATTTCTCCGCCACCGTATTCCTTTCTTTGAATTAAAACCATGTCCCAATGAATAGCAGATTTATTTGTATTATCACAATCATCATAACAGCACCCTGGAGTAAAATGTATAGACCCAAAGATTTTTTCATCATATAGGATATCTCCCATTGGGTATAATATTTTAGGATTGAATCCTAAAGAAAATTCACCTATATATCGAGCTCCAGCATCTGTATCAAAAATTTCATTCAATTTTTTATTGTCTTCCTTACAAGTGGCTTCTATAATTTTTCCATCTTTAAATGTTAATGATACGTTCGTATAAATATTTCCATTATATGGACTTGGTGTATTATAAGTAATCTTTCCATTTACACTTGTTTTTATAGGTGCAGAATAAAGTTCTCCATCGGGGATGTTTTTATCTCCTACACAAGGTATGGAAGGCATATTTTTTATAGAAAAAGTAAGATCCGTATTTTTAGCAACAATTCTAACTTTATCTGTTTTATCCATTAATTCTTTTAATGGTTTCATTTTTTCATACATAGCTTGATAATTGACGTTCATAACAGAAAAAGCATAGCTTTTAAATTCATCATAAGTCATTTTTGCTTTATAAGCATCCAATAAAGATGGATAATTTAATAATACCCATTTTCTTTCATTGATTTTCTTTTCACTAATTTCTTTTAAAGCTTTTCCTTGTTTTTTTCTTATTTCTGGATTTATATTTTTTCCTTCATAATCATTAATTGAATAAACAATCGAAATAAAAGCATCAAAATTTTCAACATCAAATTGCTCTTGTTTTTTTAATAGTTTTATTCTTTTTTCTGTCGATTTTTCGATAATACGAGTCGCGAGTGCTTGATCTGAAATTCGAATCGAAACGAGTGCTTTTAAATGCGTAATTTCATCAATTAAAGCTTCCAATAAATCTCTAGTTTTCAATGAAGTTGTTACAATTAATACCTTTTCGTTTTCTTTTAAATGTAAGGAATAATTGGCAATTGTATGCGCTAAAGTATAAACATCATGCTTCATATTTCTCACCTCTTTTTTTATTGTAACATAAAATATTATGGAAAGGAGTATTTTTATGTATCCTAATAATTATAATATGCAAAATCAGATGGCCTATACAGATTCAAATATAGATTATTCAAACAACAATATTCGATGGGTTCGAAAAAATGATCGTTTTGGTGGTAGTGTATGGGTCCCTCTTATTTTAGGCGGCGCAGTGGGATATGCCTTTGGAAATAACAATAACAATTACAACAATGCTAGACCTATCTATGGGCCTTTTTATCCTGTAACAGGTCCTATTTACTGGTGGCCACCTTACAATAATAATAGTAATAACAATAATTATTACTTTTAATTGATTTGTTTATTAAGACTATTATTTAACATATCAAAAATTTTGATATGTTTTTCATTAATTGTTTCTAAGCTTTTTTTTAATTTTTTAAAAATCATTTCTAAATCCATACAATCTTCATTAAAATATTCCATATATATATATTTTAATTTATTTATATCTTTTTTCTTATACGCCTTATTCATTTCTTTTTCCAAAAATTGTTGAATTTCAAATTCATATCTTGTTAAAAATTTTTCCTCTTGCTTTGTAGTTTTTTTATAAATAATATTTACTGTATTGAGTTTTTTACTAATATCAAGAACATCTAATTCTTCTTCTAATAGTAGTCGTGACTTTGCTATACATTTGTATTGTTCGTTAAATAATATGGCAATTACTCGATATCCATCTGTAAATAATATGGCATTTTTTCTTTGCCTATTTTTAAATAATTCCATTCCATTTTTTATTTCTTCTTTTTTCTCATCCATAAGTGTTACATTGTAATGAATTAAATCATCAATAACTTTGGTATCTACTTTTAAAAGTTTAATCTTTTTTACATGATCAATGGCATCCTCTTTATCCCATTCATAAAATTCAAGTATTTTTTGTTTTGAAAAATTAAGTAATATATCATATATGTATATCATATTTCTCCCCTTTCCAGCAAGTCGCACCAAGCATTAAAATCATTCCTATAATGCTTAATAAACATTCAAATCTTGTAAATATAAAGCAAAAATAATCAATCAGACTATAACCAATAGCCATTAAATTTAAATACATAATTATATACGTTAATCCTATGATTAAAAGGCCAAATCCTATTAAAAATATGCAGATCCTATTTAACATATTTCACCTTCTATTATTAGCAAAAATAAAACAATCATACCTTAATATAGAATATTTTTTTATAAAAAAAAAAGAACTATTTATTCGTTCCTTTTGATAAGACTTCTACTACTTTTTCGGAATATTGGCTTAACTGTTCTATATTTAGAGTCATACAACAAGGATTGATACGATTATGATCCAGTGCATCTAATTCCTGTTCTAAAGTCGTACTATCTTCTTCTCTCACCATGATTGCAGTAAATGGAGCAAGCAATGTGAAATTATATAAATTATCTTTCTTTCCATTTTTAGTAAAGCTAGGTGCAAGTGTTCCCTTTAAAAATATATTGTTTGAAATTTTTTCATTGATCTGATCCACCATTTCAAAGGATTTAGGCAAGGAGGTTTCTTTATTTTCTATCGTTGCTTGTAAGATTCCTTTTAAATTTCTAAAAAAACAATCACTGCTTTCTTGATCATTTGCAAAGCAGGTCACACTACATTTTGCATCAAAATAATTTGTTTTAGGTATATAAACCAAATCAGCATCTAATATATCCACAACCTCTTCGATATTGCTCATATAATTTAATGCCGTATTTGAAAATAAAATATATGGTCTAGCAATTGTTCCCTCATGGCCTTTACAGCAAGCTTTAGTCTCAATGCCATTTTCATAACAAAATTTTAATAGATCGTATAAAGCTTCACTTCCCTCAGAAAAATCTTTTAATGCCTGCTCTATATTATCAATATTTTTTAAATCTCGAATAATTCCTGTATTGTAATTTTCCATAAATTTCTCACTCCTATTTAAGTAAATTATAACAAATTTTTTTATTTACTTGAATATTTTGGAATAAAAAGATATAATTATTCAATCAAGGAGGAAAATTATGTCAAATATCAAACAGAAAAAACGTGGTGAATTGATTATTATTTCTGGTACTACTTGTGCAGGTAAAGGAACCATTATTAAAAAGCTATTAGAAAAGCATAAAGATATGCGTTTATCCATATCCTATACTTCTAGAGCTATAAGAGGTAATGAGGTCGATGGAGTGGATTATTATTTTATCTCTCGAGAAGAATTTGAAAGAAAAATTGAAAATCATGAGTTTTTAGAATATGCCAAAGTACGTTATGGAGAATATTTTGGTACTCCGAAAAAAGAAATTGAAGAAGTATTAGAATCTGGTAAAGATGTCATTTTAGAGATTGATGTACAAGGAGCCAAGCAAGTAAAAGAATTATTTCCAGAAACTATTTTAATTTTTATCTTAGCTCCTTCGTTTGAGGAAGTTAAAAGACGAATTAAAGCAAGAGGTTTTGAAAACAATGAACAAATTATTGATCGTTTTAGAACGGCCTATAAAGAGATTAATGAAATTCCAAAATACAATTATGTGGTCGTAAATGATCAAGTAGAAGATGCCATATTAAAAGTAGAATCTATTTTAATTGCTCAAAAATGTCGTGTGGATCGAATTGAAGAAATTGCTGTTGAAAACGAAGAAGAAATTTTGCATGAATTTATTATGGGAAAAGAATATAACAACGAAAAGCCAAATTATAATAAGGATACTAAATAGTATCCTTATTATATTGACTTATGATTTGTTCTGCGGTTTTTATTCCATCCATAGCTGAAGTTGTAATGCCTCCTGCATAACCACTTCCTTCTCCACATGGATAAATTCCTTCTATATTTGACATCAACTTTTCATCTCTTAAAATTCGTATAGGCGAGGATGTTCTTGATTCTACCGCTGATAAAATTGCATCTTCTCTAGCAAATCCTTTTATTTTCGTATCAAAATAATCTATTCCTTCAATCAATGCTTTTATTATAGGTTGTGGGAATATTTCATTGATATTTCCAAAAGCATAATTTCCTTTTATTATAGGTTTTACCTTTTCAAAAGAACAACTCTTTTGATTTTTTTTAAAATCTCTATACAATTGGATTGGAATATTTCCTTTACCAACATGAAAAGCTTTTTCTTCTAGTTTTCTTTGAAAATGGATCCCATCCAATACACCGGATCCAAAATCTTTTTCATCTACAGTAACAATAACTGCGCTATTGGCATTTTCACTTTCTCTTTCATGATTGCTCATTCCATTGATTGCTAATCGATTCTTTTCACTAGATGCATTAATTACATATCCTCCTGGACACATGCAAAAAGTGTAGACTCCTCTATCATCCTTTGTTTTATAGGTTAATTTATAATCTGCGGGTCCTAGTTTTGGATGCTTGTCCATTCCATATTGTGCCCGATTTATCATTTTTTGTGGATGTTGAATACGTATGCCTACTGCGAAAGGTTTAGCTTTCATTGCTACATGTTTCTTCAATAACATTTCAAAAGTATCTCTCGCACTATGCCCAATGGCTAAGATTAAAGTTTGACAATCTATCCATTCTTTATGATTCACTTGTATTTTTTTTATCTTATTTTCTTCTACAACGAGATCACTAAGACAAGTATTAAAGCGAAATTCTCCACCTTGTCTTTCAATTTTGTTTTTTAAATTTTTAATAACTTGGCGAAGTAAATCGGTACCAATATGAGGCTTATTTATATACATAATTTCTTTTGGAGCTCCACATTCTACAAAAATCTCAAATACGGTTTTACCAATATTTCTTTTATCCTTAACTAATGTATTTAATTTGCCATCTGAAAAGGCACCTGCTCCACCCAAACCAAATTGAATATTGCTCTTTTGATTCAATAAATTTTCTTTCCAAAACTTTTCTACATCCTTTATCCTTTGATCCATATCTTCTCCTCTTTCTAAAATTAGAGGTTTATATCCATAAAAAGATAATAGATAGGCACAAAACAATCCGGCGGGACCACTTCCAACGATGATGGGACGATATTTCATTTCTTGTGTTCCTATTTTTTTTATTTGAAAAGTTTCTTCTTGATAAAAAGATATATTTTTGTCCTTATTGTTCTTTAAAACGATTTTTTCTTGTTTGATCTCAACCAATATTTCAAAAACATAAAATAAATTTGGTTTTTCTCTAGCATCCAGGGATTGTTTGTTTATTTTTATATTTAAAATATCCCTTTTTTGAACATGCAACTTTTTCATAATTTTTTTTAAAATTTCTTGTTCAATATTTTTTTCAATACTTACTTTTATTTGTTTGATTCTTATCATAGATTACGACCACATTCCATTCCACTTATCCAAGCAAAAGATAAATTATATCCTCCACACTCCCCATCCACATCTAAAATTTCTCCTACGAAATACAAATGGCTTTCTTTCTTTGATTCAAAAGTGTTAGGATTTATCTCATCCAGAGGAATTCCTCCACTACACACTTGGGCTTTAGCATAAGAATTGGTTCCTATTATATCTAGATGAAAATATTTTAAATTTTTGGCAAATTCATATTTTTCTTTTTGATTTAAGTTGTTCCAATGCTTTTTTTGACTCATGTGACAACGATTTAAGATTACTTTTACTAATTTATTATTTAAAATTCCTTCAAAAAGCTCAAATAAATTTCTATTTTGCACCAAAAGATTTCTATTTTCGATCCATGAAATTAAATCTTCTATACTTTTTGTATTTACTATAGGGAGAAAATCAATGATTACATGTTCTCTTTTTTTATCATATAAACCACGTGTAATAATTGGACTTAAATTAAAAGTACAGATACCACTAATTCCATAATCGGTTAATTGTATTTCTCCAGTTTCTTCTTTGATAAATTTATCATTTTCATACAATCGAATCTTTGCTTCGCTGCGAATGCCTGACCAGTCTTTTAAAAACTTCTCTTCTGCTTTTAATTGAACAAGTGAAGGTAAAACAGGGATAATTGTATGTTTAAACTTTAAAGCTAAGTCGTATCCATTTGTTTTTTCTTTTAATCCAGCATAGGAACCTGTCGCTAAAACAACTTTGTCCGCTAAAATTTTCTCTTGATTGGTTGTAATTACAAATTGATGATCCTTTTTTTCAAGATCTATAACTTCCATATCACAAAGGAACTCTACTCCTACTAATTTAGCTTCTAACACTAAAGCATCTTTAATACTACTTGCTTGTTGGCTATTTGGATAATAATATCCATTTTTGATTTTTGGAACAATTCCTATACTTGAAAAGAAGGAAAGGACTTCTTTTTGATTTTTATCATTTATTATTGTTTCTAATATTTTTTTATTTCTAGAATGATAATGGTCTATGCTTTGATCGCTATTCCAATAATTGCATTTTCCATTTCCTGTTTTTAAAATTTTTTTACCAAGAGAATCATTCTTTTCTAAAACAAGAACTTCATGATGATTTTTTCTAGCATAAATCGCTGTGATTAATCCTGATGCTCCTGCGCCAATGATCACTACTTTACTCATACAATTTTTACACCTCATTTTTAGTATATCATTTTTAATAAAAAAAGTTTAGAAAATCATTGAAATCAACAAAAAGCATTGTAATTTTTACAATGCTTTTTATTTAAAATGATTCATCATTGTTTTATAGACTGATTTTAAATGCTCTTTTTTATCATGGTTCATGTTTACAAAATTAATTCTTATTGGATAGCCACTATCCATAGAAAGAAGAATTTCTGCTTTTCCTGGTTTAAAACAAATGGCACTACTTGATATAGAATTATATGGAATAATATGAATTTTTTTATAAGTTCCTATAAGATCACGATCAAATAAAATCATCGTTTTATCCGTAAACACCGCATGATCTCTACTGGTTTGATAACCTAATAGAATTTTTTCATCACTTCTTACATACTCCCTTGCATAATCAGGTAAATTTTGAATATCAATTTCTTCTTTAAAATCAAAATATTTAGTCAATTCTTTGTATTTGATATACGCCATTTTTACAATCTCCTCTACTACTTTTATAATTTTAGTTTATCATACTTTATGATGAAATAAAAGACTTATTGAGCATAAAAAAAGTAGTTATTCCAAACTACTTTTCTTTAACAAATACTTGTCTATAAACTTCTTTTCCTTTATTACCTGCTTGATCGGTATAAGCATATCTAATTCTATATTCACCAATTTTACTTGTATCAACCTTATCAACTTTTGTACGAGTTCCATCAGGTGCATAATAATGAATTAAGTCTACTTTTAATAGTGTAAATTCACCATCAACATTGTCTGTTACAGTTACTCCTTGTTCTAAATACTCATCATCTAAAAATACATTTGTAATTCGATCTCCATTTAATTTTAAAATTGGAGCTTTAGTATCTTGTACCGTTACAATTCTCATAACATAGTCATGATCTGCTCTGGAAACATCAACACCTATATTTCCAGCTTTATCTTTAGCTTGATAAACAATTTTGTATGTACCTGGAACTTTTGTATTAACAGAATCAACTTTTTTACCCTTTATCGTTTTATTAGAGTAATTAATTTTTATTGGTTCTAAAAAAGTAATTTTCTCATCTACATTATCAATAACCGTAGCACCTAATTCTGTATAAGTATCTATTCCTGCTTCTAATGTCATACTTTTATCTCCATTGAGTTGAATGGTGGGTGCAATTTTGTCAATATTTTGAATATCCACTACTGCTTTTCCTGGATTGCCTACTAAATCATATATAGTTACTGTTTCCGTGATGTTTTCTTCATAAACTTTTTTGTATGTTCTTGCATCTACTTTTTCCCAACCTTCTATCTCTTTTATATCGTCATCAGCTGTTAAAGTGACCGTTACATCTTGATTGGTTGGTTCCTCTGTACTGTATGTAATTGTAGCTGTTGGGGCTGTTTTATCAATTGCAATAGTAATATTATTTGTGTTTCCTGCTTTATCAGCAAAGTTTAATGTAATATTTTTTGTTCTATAGTAATATCCTTGATAGCTTGTGCTGTATTTACTACTGCCATTTACTGCGACTGGCTCGCTAAATTCTACAGTTAAATGTATACGCCCATTTTGTTTTGTTTCATATTCTTGTTTTATATTCGTTACTGTTGGAATTTCTTTGTCAATATTTTGAATATCCACTACTACTTTTCCTGGATTTCCTGCTAAATCATATATAGTTAATGTTTCCGTGATGTTTTCTTCATAAACTTTTTTGTATGTTCTTGCATCTACTTTTTCCCAACCTTCTATCTCTTTTATATCTTCACTAGCCGTTAAAGTGGCCGTTACATTTTGATTGGTTGGTTCCTCTGTACTGTATGTAATTGTAGCTGTTGGGGCTGTTTTATCAATTACAAGAATAGCTGTTGCGCTATTACCTGCTGCATCGGTTACAACTAATTCATTCGTATATCTACTTCCTATTGTAATTTGTTTTTGATTTTCATAAGTTTGTGTTTTATCTTTATTTGTTCTTACAGCTGTAAATGGATTTACTTCTGTAATTTGAACTTTTACATCTGAATTATAACAATATTTTCCATTTTCTTCTATTAATTTTTTATTTTTCTTACCAAACACTTCAATGATTGGAGCCGTCTTATCAATTGTAAATGTTACGGTCTTTTCATTAAATGCTTCATCCGTTACAGTAACTTCATAAGCCCCTTCTTCTGTAAAAGTTAATGGATCTCTTGTAATTTCTTCTTGATCTTTTTTAATTTTTATTGTTGTGTTAGTATCATCTGTTACATTTAAAGTAACATTTTTATTTACGAAAGCTCCATCGTCGATCCCACTAATCGCAGGATCGTTCGTATCATCTAGTATATTGGCTAAGACTTGAAGTCTTTCAACTAAATTTTTCTTTTTATCACTTTCTGTTAATTCAGAGACCGTTTGGGATACATTTTTTTCAGTACGAAATTTTCTTGAATTGGTTATCCCTTGTTTGTCTGCAGATTCACTTACCATTTTTTCTAGCTTTGCAACTAATTCTTCTGCATCAATTGTCTCTTTTACATTTTTTACTCTTTGTTGTAAATCTTTTTTCTTTTGTTCATCCTTTACTTGATCTACTAATTGTTCTGCCTTCGTAACATCTTTGCTTGAAAAACTTTTTTCAGCCTGTTCAACTGCTAACCTCGCTTTATCATAACTATCATCCTCTTGAATTATTGTTGTTGTACCATTGTTATTTTTCTTTTCTATAGCTTGCTGTTTTTCTTGCCCTTGTAAAGTTATTTCTTCAGAAATTTTCTCTTCATTTGTTTCTTGCTCTGTTCCTTCTTCGTCCTGTTTTTCTATCTCTTCTGTTTGTTGACCATCAGAGTTTTCATTTTTTGATTTTTCTTCCTCTTTTGTAGGATTTGCAAAAGTAAAAATCATTAAACCTAGTAAAAGGAATAAAATCAATGCAAAATATTTTTTCTTTCCTTCCATACCTATTCCTCCTTAATTTTTTTGAAAAAATATCATTTTTTTTTAATTCTAGCTTTATCATATACCTATTTACATAATTTGTCTACTAAAATTTAAAAATTTGACAATATTTTAACGTACTAATTTAAATTCTGTAATAGGCCAAAATTTAACAATGACTTTTCCAAGTATATCTTTTTTTAAAACAAATCCAATTTCTCGACTATCCATAGAATTTTCCCTATTGTCTCCTAAAACCAAATACATATCTTTAGGAATGGATTCTACATGTAGATCTTTTATGGAAAAATCGTCTGTTTTGATTCCTTCTTTTAAAAATTCTTCTTTTAAAATTTTGTTATTCACATAAAGTTCATTATTTTTATATTCCACTTTTTCTCCAGGTAAACCTATAACTCTCTTAATTAAATATTTTGTATCTTCATATTCTAAAGCAACAATATCAAATCTTTTTACTTTAAAAAAACGATAATGCATTTTATTTAATACTACAATATCTTTATTACTCAATGTAGGACTCATGGATGGACCAATTACTTGTTGTATAGTTACTACATATAAAAAGATAAAAATTACAACAATTGCCGTTACTATATATTTAAAAGCGTCTTTCAAAAATTCCTTTATATCTCTTAAATCCATATCAATCACCCATCTATTTTTAATCATAGCATATATAAAGAAAAAGAGAAAGCAAGTATTTATCATTTTATTGATTAGTTGATACTTATTTACAGATTAGCAAGAATTGCTGTTTTTACCAATATTTAGAATAATTCCAATACTAGCCATACTTACTAGTAAGGAAGACCCACCATAGGATAAGAAAGGCAGTGTTACTCCTGTAACTGGAATCATTCCAATGACTACCATTAAATTTAAAATTGCTTGTACCAACATCTGAAAAGTAAGACCAAAAGCTAAATATTTAGCAAATAAATTTTCACTTTTCAAAGCAATTTTAAAGCCACACCACAATATTGTTAGAAAGAGCAAGGAAACAAAAAGAATACCAAGTATACCTAATTCCTCACTAATAATAGAAAATATAAAATCGGTTTGTGGTTCTGGCAAATAAAATTGTTTTTGCCTTGAATTTAAAAATCCTACACCAAGTAATCCACCGGGTCCTATGGCATACAAAGATTGAATAATTTGAAATCCAGTTCCTAAGGGATCACTCCATGGATTTAGAAAAGAAGTAATTCGGTCCATTCTATAGGGAGCAATTAAAATTAATACAATAATTCCTAGGATTCCTAATATACCACCGGCAATGAAAAACTTCATATTTACGCCCGCAATAAATAACATAGCTATAATACTTATGACAATAATCATACCTGTTCCAAAATCCGGTTGTAACATAATAAGACCAAAGATTAAAAACAAAATTATTAATATGGGGATAACCCCTTTTTTTAAATCTTTAATGAATTTATTGCTTTTTTCCAAATATTTAGAGCTAAACATGATTAGCCCTATTTTAGCAGCCTCACTCGGTTGAATTCCAAAACCTCCAATTCCAAACCAGCTTCTACTTCCATTACGAATACTTCCTATACCAGGAATCAAAACCAAAATCAGTAATAGTAAACATCCAAGTAAAATAGCATTTGTCTTTTTATAATAAAGTTTATAATCAATTTTTCGAATCAACAGCATGAAAACAATTCCAATCATAGCAAATAAAGCTTGATTTTTTACATATTTAAACGCATCGTTAAATTTATAGGCTGACCATATAGAAGAGGCCGAATAAATCATAACAATTCCAAATACAGTAATTAAAATTGTTGCCATAAAAAGTAAAATGTCATATCTTTTTTTCATTACGATCACCTATTAAATTGTATAAAAAAAGAATTTATAATATGACTTATAAATTCTTAGTTATCAGGATAATATTTTTCTTTAAATTTTATTCCTACTTCTAGTGCCTCTTCTTTTGTTACTCCCACAAAACCTTCTTCTTCCATTCTTACAAGTAACACTTGTTCATCCTTAGAATCTGTCATGTAAACATATTTCTTATTTTTATAATCAATTGTATCCATTACATAATATTCTTTATTATTCATTTTAATTGTATCATATCTGTTTAATTCCATTATTTAGCAGCTCTTCCATTAGACTCACTGTCTGTGTTATCTACATTTTCAATATATGTAGTTTCTTTAGTTGCAGATGATTTTGATGTTGCATCAAATGCGTTAGAATCGGTATCTATTAAAGTCTTTTGTGCTTCTACAAAACCTTGTTTTACATCTTTAATTTCTTCTAATTGCTTGTTTCTTAGTTTAATTTGTCCTTCGGTATTTTCTCCTTCATAATGTGTAGCTTCTGTTCTTAATCCTTGTTTTTCAATTTCTTGATTTGTTTTCAAATGAGTTTCCATCATATCTCTGTCGTTTTCATAAAAGCCTTCTACTCTATCCAATATTTTTATTCCTTCATTATCCATTCTTATCACCTTCTATAAGAGTACTACCATAAAAATTTTCTATATTAAATTTATATAGTATATAGTTTACGTTTTTAGACAAAAAAAAAGAAATGATTCCACATTTCTTATAACCATACTCCAAAGAATATGCCGGCCATTGCTAAAGTGAGCCCTACAACTATAAATGCTTTTACAATATCAACTTCACTCCATCCTAGTTTTTCAAAATGATGATGAAGTGGTGTCATTAAAAATAACCTTCTTTTAAAGACAAATAACCATATCACTTGTAAAATTACACTTAATGTTTCTATAACAAAGACTCCAGCTACTACTAATAAAGTTACTTCTCGATGAACAATAATGGCAATAGAAGCCATAACGGCTCCTAAAGCTAAGGAACCCGTATCTCCCATGATTACTTTTGCTGGATGCATATTGAATATCAAAAATCCCATAACAGATCCTGTTAATACTAAGGCAAAATATCCAATATCTTCAAATCCTACCATTAAAGAAATCATAGCAAATGCAATGAGTGCTACGGCAGATAAACTTCCCGCCAATCCATCTAATCCATCCGTTAAATTCACAGCATTAGAACTTCCAATTAATATAAATAAGATAAATAAACCATAGAACCATCCCATTTCTATATTAATATGTAAAGTACTAACAACCAGAGCTGTTGATCCCCCATTTTTAATATATATATAGAAGAAAGCAACGGCCACTAACAATTGAAAAAATAATTTTTGATAAGTATTTAAACCTTCATTATCTTTCTTTTTGATACTTAAATAATCGTCTAAAAATCCAATTAATGCATAACAAACAAAAACTAATAAAGTTAAATATAATGACCAATGCCAAGTTAGTTTATTTGTAATTACTAGAAATAAAGTCACCAGAACTGTAGGCACAATAAAAATTAAACCACCCATTGTTGGGGTTCCTTGCTTTTCTCTGTGGTTATCCCCAACAAAAATACTAATTATTTGTCCTACTTTCATTTTTTTTAATAAAGGAATTAATAGCAATCCTAAAAATATAGAAGATAAAAATCCCAACATAACTGTAAATACGGCTTTTGTCAATGTAAGCATATAAAAACCTCTTTTCTGTTAATAAATTATACTATAAAAAATATTAATTTAATATCAATTTCTGATAATTTGTCAAAATTATACAAACATTTACAATTATTGTCAAAAAAAAAGAAAAAGTTAATTTCCATAATTTTTTGCGATAAAACCAGGTAAAACTTTTTCACTAAATTCCTCTGAAGATATATTTTCAATTTGTAAATCATAATCTTTATTTATTATTTTTCCAAAAAAGGAATCTACTTCATTTTTATCATTGGTAAAATAAGCATATGTATCTCCATCAATTTCTACAGTCTCAATTACCATATAATCTTTTCCATCTTCTAAAGTAAAGATCAATCCTTCATATTTCATGATCGATTGACCCCCTTAATTGAATCTTCTTGCCGTAAAGATTGACCAATGGCTTCTCGAACTAAATTTGAATTCCAAGATTTTAAATGTTCAAATGTAGAACAACAAGTATTTAAAAATTCAACTGCTTTCTGTTGATCTACACCTGAAATTGTAGCATTTATCATTCCTAAAATGGGATTCATTGATGAAGTATTTTCTGAATTATTGACTATATCCGCTAAAGATTTTGCTTTAGGATCTTCTGTTAGAGCAGATATGGAAAATGGGATATTTGTTTTATTGACTTGTAACTGCTCATTGCTTGTCTTCATTCTGTCCATATAATTTTGAAAAAATGAAGCTCTTTCTCTAAATAATTTTTCATTTCCTTTTTCTACATTCACTACATTCATATAAACCTCCTATTGATATAGTCATCAAAAACAAAGAATCTTTTTATTTACAAGTATACCCTTCACTTTCTAATGCTTTTTTTAAGTTTTGATAACTAATATTGTTATTTTCTATATCTAATAAACTCATTCCATTCTGTTTAGCTGTAGCTGTTACTCTTACTGTATTTTCTGTTTCTTTAATATCTATTTTTATTCCTTCTTTTTCATATTGTTTCATTTCTTGTTTTAATGTTTCGACCAAAGTACTTGCTGCTGTTTTAGCTTCGTTTTCCATACCACTTAAATCGATTACAATAATTGCCCTAACATAATTGGCTTTATCACCACTAAATTTAACTTCTACCGTTTGTTCCATCTTCATACCCGAATACTCTTCCGATGTCGTGCAATTCAATTTTTTTCCTCCAAATACTAAATAAGCAATAGCGGCAAGCACCACAACTACCAATGCAATAAATATATATTTTCCATACTTACTCATAAATCCTTTTGTGTTTTTGTTTATATTTGTATTAAGAGGTGGAACTGGTCCCATATTTGGATTCATATTTATTCCTTGATTCATATTAGGAACTGGATTTACTGGAGTTTCCATTTGAGGCATTCCTTGATTCATATCAGGTACTGGAT
>CANQVY010000013.1 GCA_947627405.1 uncultured Bacilli bacterium
CAGTATATATTGGTGGTTATAAATATGGACTTAGGGCAAATGCCATTAATTTTTCGAAAGACCAAATTGAAAAAGCTTGTGCTTTTGCTCATCAATTAAATAAGAAAGTTTATCTTACATTGAATATGGTCTTTCATAATGAAGATATAGAGGGTGTTTATGAATATATCGATGAAGTAGTAAAATGTGGTATTGATGCTTTTATTATCAGTGATCCTTTTCTTATTTCTTATATTAAAGAAAATTACAAAAATGTAGAAGTTCATCTAAGTACACAAAATTCTACAACAAATTATGAAACCGTTCGTTACTTTAAGGAAAAAGGGGTCGATCGTGTGGTCTTAGCTAGAGAACTTAGCAAGGAAGAAATCCAAAAGATTATTGAAAAAACAAAGGTAGATACAGAAATATTTATTCATGGAGCAATGTGCACTTTTTATAGTGGTCGATGTTGTTTGTCTAATTATGTTACCAATCGTGATTCCAACCGTGGAGGATGTTCGCAAGTTTGCAGATTTGTTTTTGATATGCCAGAAGAAAAGGAGAAATTCACTTTTGCAACTTGTGATCTTAATTTATCAAAATATTTGAAAGTTATTCTTGCAATAGGAGTAAAATCATTAAAAGTTGAGGGAAGAATGCGAACAATCTATTATTTGGCAACAGTTATTGGAAGTTACCGAAAAATGATAGATGCTTATTATGAGAATCAATTGACAGATGAATTGGTGGAAGAACAATTTAAAATACTAAATCGAGTGGCCAATAGAGAGACAAGTAGTCATTATTTTTCTCATCAAGCCGATGAGACAGATCAATATTTTACTGGTAGAAGTGAAGCTTCGAATCAAGATTATTTAGCATTAATTACTGGTTATGATAAAAAGAATAAAATGCTTATTATGAAGGAAAAGAATTATTTTAAGAAAGGGGATGTAGTTGAAATATTTACTTTTGATGGTACTACATATCCTTTAACAATTGATGAAATCTATGATGAAAAGGGAAATCGATTGGAAGTAGCAAGGCATCCAGAACAAGTTTTGAAAATTAAATTTATGAAAGAATTGCCTGCATATTCCATGATGCGATTAAAAGTAAACTAAGGAGGTATATATGAGGAAAACAATAGAGTGGGAACCTACTGGAGTATGTTCAAAAAAGATGATTATTACTATTCAAGATGATGTGATTGCTAAAGTGCAAATCATTGGTGGTTGTCCAGGAAATACCATTGGTCTTTCTAAATTATGTGAAGGAAGAAAAATAGAAGAAGTGATCCAGTTATTAAAAGGAATTCCATGTGGAGCAAGGAAAACTTCTTGTCCAGATCAATTGGCAATCGCTTTAGAAAAAGTAACCAACAAGCAGGAGATATAAATATGAAAAAAGAAGTCTATGAACAAGTAAAAGAAAACTTTTTAAACAAGGAAAAATTCTTAAGTGTATATGCTACTAAAAGTGAAGAAGCTATAAGACTAAAAAATAAACATGATCAAGATATGCGTCCTGCTTTTTATCGAGATATTGATCGAATTATTCATTGTTTATCTTATACAAGATATATAGATAAAACACAAGTATTTTCTTATCGTGAAAATGATCATATAAGTAAAAGAATGGTACATGTTCAATTGGTTAGTAAAGTAGCTAGAACCATAGGAAGGGCTTTGGGGTTAAATGAAGATCTAATTGAAGCGATTGCACTGGGACATGATATTGGGCATACTCCACTTGGTCATGAGGGAGAGAAAATTTTAAATGAGCTTTCTAAGAGGGAACTTAATATGTATTTTTCGCATAACATACAAAGTGTAAGAACCCTTATGGAATTGGAAAATCATGGGGAAGGTACGAATTTAACCATACAAGTATTGGATGGAATTATGTGTCATAATGGAGAAATTCCCAATAATATATATAAACCAGTTCAAAAAACAAAAGAACAATTTTTAGAAGAATATCAACAGTGTTATATTAATGAAGAAACTTTACACAAGATAACACCAATGACCTTAGAAGGATGTGTAGTTCGTATATCAGATATTATCGCTTATTTAGGAAGAGATATTGAGGATGCGATTGAAATTGGTGTATTTAAAAGGGAAAGTATTCCTCAAGAAATTTCTTCTGTTTTAGGGAATAATAATCATGACATTGTAAATACATTAATCTTAGATGTAATAGAAAATAGTTTAAATCAAGATTATATAAAAATGAGTGATTCAGTATTTAAGGCATTATTTCGTTTGAAAAAGTTTAATACAGAAAATATATATTTAAAAGCAAATACAGATGAAGATAGAAAGAAATATAAAGAAAAGATTATTTATTTATACTATGAATATTTAGAAGATTTAGAAAAAAAGAATACAGATTCAATCATATTTAAGACATTCTTGAATAATATGAGTAAAGAATATGTTGAAAAAACAGATAAACGTCGAATTGTTATAGATTTTCTTGCTGGTATGACTGATGACTATTTTGTTAGAAGTATGTAAATTTTATTGACTTTTCGTATAAGTTATGTTATCATTTTGTTTATCTTGTAATTAGAGGTGAAAATGTATGAAAAATAAAAAAGTTTACTTAACACAAGAGGGATTTGATGAATTAAAACAAGAGTTGGATGAATTGATCAATGTAAAAAGACCTGCAAATATTAAATCAATAAAGGAAGCTCGTTCATTAGGTGATTTATCAGAAAATGCAGATTATGATGCTGCGCGAAATGAACAAGCAGAAATTGAAAATAGAATTAAACAATTGGAAGTTATGCTTGAAAACGCTGAAATTATTGAACAAACAAGCACAGATACTGTATCTGTTGGAAACAGTGTTAGTATCAAGTATGTAGATGATCCAGATGATGAGGATGAATACAAAATCGTCGGAAGCATGGAAGCAGATCCTTTTTCTGGAAAAATTTCTAATGAAAGTCCAATTGCTAAAGCGTTATTAAATAAAAAAGTTGGAGATATTGTTACGGTAGAAAGTCCAAATGGAACTTATGAAATAGAAATAACAGAAATAAAGTAGCGTGGCTACTTTTTTAATGGATAAAAAGAAAATACTTCTGGTAAATAAGGAGAATTTGATAATATATAAGGGAAAAAATTCTCATGATTATATTGTGAATTGTGGCTTGAAGAGTGAACTATAAACTATAAAATATTTGATTGGGGATAAAATTGCAGTTGGTAATGTAAAGAAATTTGTTAAAAATAAAGAAACTTGTTCATAAATACTTGTCAAAACAAATAATTTTTAGTATATTAATAGTACTTACCTTTACTTGGTATGAAATACCTTCGATTCATACTCAGTTTTGGTGTATTATAGATAAAGGAGGGAAAGAAAAATGGCTTTAACAAAAGAAGAAAAGCAAGCAATTATTAAAAAGTTTGCTAAGAATGAAAAAGATACTGGATCTACGGAAGTTCAAATTGCAATTCTTACTGAAGAAATTAAAGAACTTACAGAACATGCAAAAGTACATCCACATGATTATCATTCAAAAAGAGGTCTTCTTATGAAAGTTGGACAACGTCGTAGCTTGCTAAAATATTTAGCTAAGAAAGATGTTCAATCTTATAGAGAAGTAGTTAAAAAATTAGGATTAAGAAAATAAACAGTAGACACGTTTTTTTAAGTGTCTATTTTTTTAAGAAAAGGAGTAAAATATGAAGAAAGCAAAGAATAAGAAAAAAGTTTTTGAACTCGATTTTAGAGGAAGAAAAATTGTTGTTGAATATGGAGAAATGGCAAAACAAGCCAGTGGATCTGTTTTGGTTCGATATGGAGATACTGTTGTTTTAACAACGGCCGTTGTTTCAAAGGAAGCAAAAGTTTTATCGGATTTTTTTCCTTTAATGGTTTTATATCAGGAAAAATTATATTCTGTTGGTAAAATTCCAGGAGGTTTTATTAAAAGAGAAGGAAGACCTACTGAAAATGCAACTCTTGCTGCGCGTATGATTGATAGGCCATTAAGACCTTTATTCCCAGAAAGATTTAGAAATGAAGTTCAAATTGTAAATACAGTATTGTCTGTAGATCCAGATAATTCACCTGAAATTACTGCATTGTTTGGATCCTCTTTAGCAACTTGTATTTCACCGATTCCATTTCATGGTCCAGTCGCAGCTGTTAAAGTAGGACGTGTGAATGGAAAATTCATTATCAATCCGACAGTAGAAGAAGCATTAAATTCAGATATTGATTTAACTGTGGCGGGAACAAAGAAAGCCATTAATATGGTTGAATCTTCTGCTAAAGAAGTCAGTGAAAAAGATATGTTAGAAGCTTTACAATTTGGACATAAAGCGGTTAAGGAATTAATTAAATTTCAAGAGGAAATCATCAAAGAAGTTGGACAAGAAGATATGGAATATGAAGTTCTTGAAATACCAGATTCTTTAAGAGATGAAGTAGATGCTTTAAGCAGAAAAAGATTGGATAAAGCATTACGAATTAAGGATAAATTAGAAAAATATGCTGCCATTGATGCTATTAAGGAAGAAATTGTAGAAAAATATAAAACGGAAAATGAGGAAGAATTAAAAGAAGAAGAATTAACTAAATTATTAACAGCTGTAAAATTAGTTTTAGAAGATGTTGAATATGAAGTATTTAGAAGAATTGTTGTGAAAGAGAAAAAAAGAGCCGATGGAAGAAAGATGACGGAAATTCGTCCATTATCTACAGCGATTGATTTGCTTCCAAGAACGCATGGTTCTGCTATGTTTACTAGAGGAGAAACCCAAAGTTTAAGTATTACAACTTTAGGTGCGCTTGGAGAACATCAGATTCTAGATGGCCTTGATTTAGAAAGTTCAAAAAGATTTATGTTGCATTATAACTTTCCACAATTTGCCGTAGGAGAAACAGGAAGATATGGAGCACCAGGAAGACGCGAAATCGGGCATGGAGCTCTTGGAGAAAAAGCTTTGGCACAAGTTATTCCTAGTGAAGAGGAATTTCCATATACAATTCGTGTGGTATCTGAGATTTTAGAAAGCAATGGTTCTTCTTCACAAGCAAGTATATGTGCAGGATGTATGTCCTTAATGGCTGCTGGAGTTCCCATTAAGGCTCCTGTTGCGGGAATTGCTATGGGATTAATTACAGATGGGGATGATTATACAATTTTGACTGACATTCAAGGAATGGAAGATCACTTAGGAGATATGGATTTTAAAGTCGCAGGTACAAAAAATGGTATTTGTGCCCTTCAGATGGATATCAAAATTGAAGGAATTACCGATAAAATTTTAGAAGAAGCTCTTGCACAAGCAAAGAAAGCTCGATTGGAAATTTTAAAGGTCATTGCTAAAGAAATTAAGGAACCAAGAAAAGAAGTAAGCAAATATGCGCCAAAGACTATGATCTTTACAATTAATCCAAGTAAAATTCGTGATGTAATTGGTAAAGGTGGAGAGATGATTACTAAAATTATTTGTGATGCTAGTGGAGTAAATGATGTTAATGATGTCAATGCTGTAAAGGTCGATTTGGAAGATGATGGTAGAGTTATTATTTATCATACAAATCAAGAAGTTATTGATAAGACTGCACAAATGATTCAGGATATTACCAAAGAAGTGGAAGAAGGAAAAATTTATAATGCGAAAGTTGTAAAAATTGAAGAATTTGGATGTTTTGTACAATTATGGCCAGGTTGTGAAGGGTTAGTTCATATTTCGAAACTTGCTAAAGAAAGGGTAAAGAAAGTCGAGGATGTTGTAAAACTTGGAGATGACATTCTTGTCATGGCTATTGGTACCGATAAAAAGGGCAGATTAAACTTTTCAAGACGAGATGCTATGAAATAATCATAGCTTTTTTTGATTTTTGCTTTTAATATATAGTATTGCTATAAAATTATTATAGAAAAAGGTTGGAACTATAGTCTCTTAAAAAAAATACTTGAATAAGATAAAGAAGTAAGAAATAAATTTAAAAAACTTAGATAAGGTAAATTTCCTTATCTTTTTTTGTCATAAATTTAATATTTTGCTATAATAAAGTAGGAAGAAGGTTTTGCCATGAAATATTATTTAATGGGAATTAAAGGAACGGGTATGAGTGCACTTGCTCAAATTCTTTATGATTTGGGAAATGAAGTTGTTGGATATGATGATATTAAATATTACAAATTTACAGAAGAAGGATTACGAGAAAGAAAAATTCAAATTTATACAGACTCTAATCACAAATTAGATAAGGATATGATTGCAACCTACTCAAAAGCATTTTCAAAAGATCATCCTGAAGTTAAAAGGGTAAGAGAAGCAGGAATGGTTCTTAAGGATTATGATGAAGTCATGGGAGATGTTTCTAAGTTGTTTAAAACAATTGGAGTATGTGGAACACATGGAAAAACAACAACAGCTTCTTTATTAAAACATATTTTAACTCCGACAAAAGGGTGTAATTATTTTATAGGAGATGGAGAAGGATATGTTAATAAAAATAATGAATTGTATGTACTTGAATCCTGTGAATATAGAAAAAACTTTTTGGCCTATCATCCCACTTATGCGGTTTTAACCAATATCGAACTAGAACACGTAGAATGTTTTGATGGCCTTGAAGATGAAATTCAAACGTTTTCAGAATTTGTCAATAAAGCAGAATTTATAGTGGCGTGTGGGGATGATGAAAACGTTCGGAAGATCAGGACGAATAAAGAGATTATGTATTATGGGTTCGATAGGAGCAATGATATTTATGCAACAAATGTTGAACTGACTCATAATGGTAGTAATTTTGATGTTTATCTAAACAATGAATATTATGGTCATTTTGAAGTGCCATTGTTTGGTCGTCATATGGTCTTAAATACACTCGCATGTATTGCTATTTGTCAAAGGGAAGGAATTGATAAAGAGACCATTCATGATTTATTGCAAACTTTTGTAAATGCCAAGAGAAGATTTAAAGAATATAAATACAAAGATTTTGTCCTAGTGGATGATTATGCTCACCATCCAACGGAACTTAAAGTAACTTTAGAATCCGCAAAGCAAAAATATCCTGATAAGGAAATTGTGGGGGTCTTTTTACCAAATACTTATTCTAGAACAGAAGCTTTGCTTGATGATTTTAGTCAAGTTTTGGCTAAGGCAGACAAGGCTTATGTTATGGATATTAGTTGTGATCGAGAGAAAAAAGAGGATTATCATAATATTTCCAGTGATGATTTGATACAAAAAATTCCAGGGGCAGAAAAGATTTCTGTAGAAACTGTGGATAAATTATTAAAACATAAAAATGCTGTTATTTGTTTTATGAGTTGTGCTAATATTTATCTTTTAATCGATGCGTTTAAAAAATTGCTAGGAGTCGAAGATGAAAAATAAAAATGAAATAAATTTTTTAGTAAAAGAAAAACAAGAGTTGCTTGCTTTTCTTTTTGATGTTCTTGAAAATAAGTCAAAAAACAATATAAAAAGCTATTTAATTAATCATCAAATATTTGTTAATGGTCATAGCATTACGAAACATGATTATCTATTGAAAGAAAAGGATCAAGTATCTGTGCGCTTGAATTATATAAAAAGCGATATTTCAAATATTCCGATTATCTATGAAGATGATCGTTTTATTGTTGTTGATAAACCAAGTGGACTTTTATGCATCAGCGAAGATGATAAAAAAAGTGCAAATCTTTATCATTTGGTTAGTAATTACGTTAAATTAAAAAATAAGAATAATAAAATATTTGTCGTGCATCGATTGGATAAAGATACAAGTGGTCTTGTTTTATTTGCAAAAAATCAAATCGACAGAGAATATTTACAAAAATACTGGAATGATAAGGTAGATCGCTATTATTTGGCTCTTGTACATGGAATTCCTCCTAAAGAAGAAGGAACCATTATTTCTTATTTAAAAGAAGATAAAACACATCGTGTGTATTCTTCTAAAGACAATAAAGGGGATTATGCTTCTACCTATTATGAATTGTTAAATACAAAAGAGAAACAATCTCTACTAGGAATTAAGTTAAATACAGGAAGAAAAAATCAAATCAGAGTTCATCTTGCTGATATGCATTGTCCAATTGTTGGAGATAAAAAATATGGAATGAAAGATCATCAAAAGAACATGTGTTTATATGCATATAAAATAAGTTTTCGATATGGTAAAGAAAAATATATTTTTGAATCTAAGGAATGCCCTTTTGTTCAAACTATTGAACAAAAATAGTATTTCTTTTAAAATGCTTACTATTGTTTAATGTATAAGATTCTAGTTAATTTATAAACTGGTATCTATTTTTTTATTAAAATAATAATTGTAGTAAGGCAAGAATTTAAACATAAGGGAAAAAATTAAAATTTGCCTTTTTTCTTTTTTTAAATTTTAAAATTCTGCTTAAAAAAAATACGATTCGATTAAAAAGAAAGTAAAATGATAATTTTTTAAAATACTAGAGAAAAGAAGGTCTTTAATTTTGCTTTTTTTTTGTTTATAATTAGTTTAAGAGGTGATGCTATGATCGTTGGTGTTTTGGTAGAATTATCAAATAAAAATGTAGATAAAGTTTTTGATTATAGGGTCCCTAAAGAATTTGAAAAAAAAATAAAAATTGGTATTCGAGTAAAAGTTTCTTTTGGTCATATGGAACTTATCGGATTTATTTTAGATATAAAAAAAGAGGATAATCGAGAATTAAAAGAAATATTGGAAATTCTTGATAAAGAGGTTATATTAAATGAGGAATTGCTTGCTTTAGGAAGAATTATGCAAAAAGAAACATTGTGTACTTTAATTTCTGCTTATCAAGCAATGCTTCCAAAAGGATATAAGGCTAGTAGAAAGACAAATGTAAATAAAAAGATCTATACTTATGTAAAATTAAATAATTATAAGGAACAGGGTAAACTAAGTGCCTCCGCTTTAAAGATTATTGAATATGTAAAAAAAAGCGGTCCGGTGTTAAGAAGTGTTGTTAATAAAATCTCTAAGAGTAGTGTGGATACACTTATAAAAAAAGAAATATTAACCTGTTATGATCAAGAGGTATATCGATTAGAGAATACACAGGAAAAAGGTTCAAAACAATATGAGTTAACTAGGGATCAAAAAAAGGTAGTCGATGAAGTCTTAAATGACCAAGAACCATCTACTTATTTACTTCATGGGGTTACGGGATCAGGAAAGACAGAAGTATATATGGAACTAATCGATCATTATTTGAAATTAAAAAAAGAAGCCATTGTTTTGGTTCCCGAAATTTCTTTAACTCCTCAAATGGTAAGTCGTTTTAAAAAACGTTTTGGATCCAATATTGCCGTTTTGCATAGTGCTTTATCAGATGGGGAAAAATATGATGAATATCGAAAAATTGTAAGGGGAGAAGTTCAAATTGTTATTGGTGCTCGAAGTGCTATCTTTGCTCCTTTTTGTCATCTTGGAATTATAGTGATTGATGAGGAACATACCGCTTCTTATAAACAGGAAAATAATCCAAAATATAATGCTATTGATATCGCTATAAAAAGAAGTCAATATCATCATTGTAAAGTCTTACTCGCATCGGCTACCCCTTCATTAGAAGATTATGCTCGTGCTCAAAAAAAGGTTTATAAATTATTACATTTACCAAAACGAATCAATAATAGAGAACTACCTAAAATAGAAATTGTAGATATGAATAAAGCCATTCGAAAGAGCAAAAATGGATTTTCTTTAGAATTGATACAAGCTATTCAAGATACTATAAATCGAGGAGAACAGGTATTGCTTCTTTTAAATCGAAGGGGGTATTCTTCTTTTATTAGTTGTTCTTCTTGTGGTTATGTGGAAAAATGCCCGAATTGTGATATTAGTTTAACTTACCATAAAACGTCTAATACTTTGCGATGTCATTATTGTGGATATGGTACAAAAGTAAATGAGGTTTGTCCACACTGTAAAGAAAAAGCTTTAAAACAAATGGGAATGGGAACGGAAAAAATAGAAGAGATTATTCCTAAATTGTTTGAACAAGCTCGAGTGATTCGTATGGATTTTGATACAACGAGTAAAAAAGGTGCACATGAAAAAATTATTAATGCTTTTAAAAATAAAAAATATAATATTTTACTTGGTACGCAGATGATTGCTAAGGGACTTGATTTTGAAGATGTTACTTTAGTTGGAGTAATTAATGCGGATACATCACTAAATATTCCGGATTTTAGAAGTAGTGAAGTTACTTTTCAACTTTTAGATCAAGTCGCAGGTAGAAGTGGTAGAAAAGACAAAAATGGAAAAGTTATCATTCAAACATTTAATAAAGACCATTATGCGATAAAATATGCCAAAGATCATGATTATATAGGCTTTTTTAATACAGAAATGATGGTAAGAAGACAATTATCTTATCCACCTTATTATTACATAACTTATGTAAAAATAATGAGTAAGGAGTATTCTCTTGCAAGCAAGGAGTCCATGAAAATAGGAAATTACTTGAAAAAGAAACTTACTTCTTCAATTATTCTTGGGCCTTCTGTATGTAATGTGTTTCGAATAAATAATACTTATCGTTTTGGTATTATTATTAAATATAAAAATGAAGATCAATTATACAAAGCTTTAGAAACTTTGATTGAACATTACAAAAGCAATTCAAAAATAAAAATAGATATTGATTTTAACCCAAATAGTTTATAAGGAGAAAATTATGAAAAAAAAACTGTGGATCATTATAGGTATAATAAGTATATTTGTATTGGCTGGAATTATAGGCGTTTGTTTTTATTTTTCCCATCGTATTGTTGAAGATAATAGTGGCTTTCTTTTAAAAAAAGATTTGGTAGTAGAAGTTTATAGCCAAGTAGAAGTGATGGATTTTATTGAAAATATAGAAGGAAAAGTAATAAAAGAAACTCCAATTAAAACAGATCATTTAGGAAAAAGAATGATTTCTTTCCTCTATTTAAATCACAAAAATAAAAAAAGAAGGGGAACTTTTACGATTGAAGTTGTTGATCATACAGAACCACTTATTTGGCTTGGAAATAGTTATAGTGTAGCGGTTGGAAGTAATATAAATTTGGAAGAAGAAATTCTTTGTGCGGACAATTATGATCAGAATCCTAGCTGTAGCATAAAAGGAGATTATGATTTAAATAAAGAAGGAACTTATAAATTGGAATATGAAGCTATTGATAGTAGTAATAATAAAGAAAATGTAAAATTTAATTTGTATGTTTATCAACCTAAAGAAAAGAATGCCTCTGTTAAAAAGACCAATCAGAAATTTTCTGATATTATGAAAACATATAAAACAGAGGAAAATGAAATTGGAATTGATGTATCTAGTTGGCAAGGAAAAATCGACTTTAAAAAAGTAAAAGAGGCAGGAGCTACTTTTGTAATGATTCGAATTGGATACCAAAAGGGGATAAATGGAGAGTATATTCTTGATCCGAATTTTACTACAAATATTGAAAATGCACTTGCCAATGATTTAAAAGTAGGAGGATATTTTTATTCCTATGCCAATAGCAAACAAGAAGCTAAGAAACAAGCACAATTTGTTATTGAACACATCAAGCCTTATTCTATTTCTTTGCCTATTGCTTTTGATTGGGAATGCTATTCTTATTTTAATAGTATGGAAATTAGTTTATTTGGCTTAAATTCCATTGCGGATAGTTTTTTATCTGAAATTGAAAAAAAGAAATATGATGCTATGATTTATGCAAGTAAAAATTATTTAAATGCAATTTGGATTTATCAACAATATGATGTATGGTTGGCTCATTATACCAAAAATACGGATTATACAGGAAAATTTAAAATTTGGCAATTATGCTCAAATGGAAAAATTGATGGAATTGATACAGATGTAGATGTTGATATTTTATATCACTAAGAAAATTTTGAAAGCAAAAAGCAAATTTTAAATTAAATAAAATGAAAACAAGACTTTTCTCTTTTCTTAATTTCGTTTATAATAGAGTTGGTGATAGGATGAATAAAAAAATAAGAATTGTATTTATGGGAACTCCTGATTTTGCTGTACCTATTCTTGAAGGTTTAATTGCCAATTATACTGTAGTTGGAGTGGTTTGTCAACCAGATAAAGAAGTGGGGAGAAAAAGAGTTCTTACTAAACCTCCGATAAAAGAATGTGCAGAAAAGCATAAGATTCGAGTACTACAACCAACAAAAGTAAAACAGGATTACGAAGCGATTATAAATTTAAATCCAGATTTGATTGTAACATGTGCTTATGGCCAAATTATTCCAAAAGAGTTACTTGATTTGCCTAAATATGGTTGTATTAATGTACATGCTTCACTTCTTCCTAAATTAAGAGGTGGGGCACCTATACATAAGGCTATTATTGATGGATACGATAAGACAGGTATTACAATTATGTATATGGATGAAAAAATGGATTGCGGAGATATCATTCGTCAAAGGGAAATCAAAATTGAAGATGACTTTACTACAGAAATATTACATGACAAATTGTCACTTATGGGGAAAGATTTGCTATTAAAAACGATCCCTGATTTAATAGAAGGAAAGATTACACCGATTAAACAAGAAGAAAGCGAAGTAACTTATGCTTGGAATATCAAAAGAGAAGAAGAAAAAATTGATTTTGCAAAACCGGCAAGAGAAGTATTTAATCAAATAAGGGGTCTTAATTCTTGGCCGGGTGCATATTGTCTATTTGATGGTAAAACATTAAAAATTTATGATGTTTTACTTAACGATTATGTATCTGAAAAAAAAGTAGGAACAATTATCGATATTAATGAGGATGGAATTGTTGTGGCATTAAAAGAGGGATGTTTAATTATAAAATCATTAAAGCTAGAAGGTAAAAGAAAGATGAATTTTAAAGAATTTATTAATGGAAATAAAGGTATAATTGGAAAGGTTTTAAAATAGAAGTTATGGAAAATAAAGAGAATAAAAAGCAGGAAAAGAAAAAAACAAAAAAATTTAATTTTAAAGAGTTATTTACTGATGAGAAAAAAAGAGCAAGACTTATTCTTTTGGTCTATTTCGTTTTTTTTGTTGTTTTAATTATTACAATGAGAATTAATTATAATTATGAAAATGATGATATAGCCAATCAAATCAATCATCCGGCGGACGAAAAATTGGCTATGAATAATTATGAGTTTACTTATACAATTACCAAAGGAACAAAAAAATACATTTATTCAGGGAAACATTATAATGAGAAGGAAATGTTTGTTTATAATAAAAATACTTATTATAAAGAAAATGATCTTGTTTTAAAACAAGAAGAGAAGGACTGGGTAAAAGTTAATAATCCTTATGTTGAATACGAATATATAAAGTTAGAAAATATTGATAAAATACTTGAAAAAAGTAATTTTATCTCTCAAACAAAATATAAAGATGGTTCAGTATTAAATAGTTATAAAATGTACATAGATCAAAAAATATCTGAAAATGTTTTAAATATTACTTCTAAAAATGAAAAATTAATCAAAATAGAAATTTTATTTGAGAATAAAACAATAATTTTAGAGTTTTCGAATATTGGAAATGTTGTTGATTTTAATATATAAATCAAATATAATAAAATGGAAAATGATGATTTTAATGAAGGAGAAACCATTCTTCTAGAAGAAGATACAGATAATAAAAGAATTTTTGGAAAAATTTATCAGTTGATTTTGGATTTGTGATTATTATGAAGATAAATTTAGAACAATTGAGAGAATTAAAAATAGAAAGTTAGATCCTGACTTTAAAAGTAGAGAGTTAATTGAATATGTTGTGGACAAACTAGCAAGCAATGAAGACTTTAGATTAAGTTATAAAAAGTTTAAAGAAAGACGAAGCTATAGGAGATATTATTTTTCTTAAAGAAGCATTTGTTTTTCTTTTTTTCTGGTCTTTAATTTGATATAATTTAAATGAATTAGGTGAAGTGTATGGAAAGTATTTATAATAAAACAATAGAAGATTTAGAAGTATATTTTTTAAATAAAGGAGAAAAAAAATTTAAGGCAGAACAACTTTTTCTTTGGTTATATCAAAAAAGGATAATTTCTTATGAAGAAATTACCAATATGAAAAAAGATTTATTAAAAGAAGTAGAAAAAGACTTTTGTATTGATTTGCTTGAAATTGTAAATGTAGAAAGAGATAAAGATGTAAATAAATATTTATTTAAACTTAAGGATGGAGAACATATTGAAGCGGTTTTAATGAATCACGATTATGGAAATAGTTTATGTGTATCGAGTCAGGTTGGTTGTAACATGGGATGTAAATTTTGTGAGTCCGGGCGTAGAAAAAAAGTTAGAAATTTAGAAACAAGTGAAATGGTTTTACAAATTCTTGCTATTGAAAAAGATATACAAAAAAGAATTTCTCATGTTGTTGTTATGGGAATAGGAGAACCTTTTGACAATTATGAAAACCTGATCAAATTTATTTCTATTATCAATCACTCAAAAGGAATTGCCCTTGGTTCTAGACACATTACAGTTTCTACTTGTGGAATTGTTCCAAAAATCAATTTGTTTTCGACTTTTCCATTTCAAGTGAATTTGGCTATTAGTTTACATGCTCCAAACAATGAAATTCGTAATAAGATTATGCCTATTAATAAGGTTTATCCTTTGGAAAAATTGATTCCTAGTATTAAAAATTATATAGAAAAGACGAATCGAAGAGTGACTTTTGAATATATATTATTAAAAAATGTAAACGATAGTGATCAATGTGCATATCTTCTTGCAAAATTAGTTAAAGGTATAAATTGTTATATCAATCTTATTCCGTATAATGAGACAAATAATATTGATTTTAAACGCACAAACTCTATACAAATTAACCGTTTTTATGATATACTTAAAAAAGAGAATATCAATGTTACAAAGCGTAGAGAATTTGGATCAAAGATATCTGCAGCGTGTGGACAACTGCGATCTAAAAAGGAGGAATCATGAATTCGTATTATTTAACTGATTCAGGTAAAGTAAGAGATCATAATGAAGATAGTGTTATTATTGTAAAAAACATGGAAGGTGTTTATTTAATGGCAGTAGCGGATGGAATGGGAGGTCATTCAGCAGGGGAAGTTGCAAGTAGTTTGGCCATTCGTTATTTAGGTCAGCACTTTAATGAAACATTTTTTAATATAAATAAGGAGCAGGCTATCACTTGGTTAAGAGATAGTGTGACGGAGATTAATAGTTTGATTTTTCGCTATGTAAAAGAACATCCAGAATCTAAGGGAATGGGTACAACTTTGGTAACAGCAATTGTTTCTAAAGATTATATTTTATTTGGTAATATAGGTGATTCTTCAGGATTTGTTATAAAAGATAAAAAACTTCATAAGGTAACTTATGATCATACTCTTGTAAATTTATTAGTTTCAGCAGGAGAACTTTCTGAGGAGGAAGCGAAGGATCATCCAAAGAAAAATGTGTTGATGAAAGCACTAGGGGCTAATGATCCTATTGA
>CANQVY010000014.1 GCA_947627405.1 uncultured Bacilli bacterium
GGTTGAAACTTTGGATCATTCCAGTATGGTAATTCCAAAATCGATTCTACATCTGTAGGATTGCTATTCCATATGCAAGAAGTTAATAAAGGTTGAAACTTTGGATTATCCCAGTAAGATACAAATTGAGATTTTTCTTCATCCCAGTATGACAATTCCAAGATCGATTTTATCTTAATAGGATTGCTATTCCATATGCTAGAAGTTAATAAAGGTTGAAATTTTGGATCATTCCAGTATGGTAATTCCAAAATCGATTCTACATCTGTAGGATTGCTATTCCATATGCTAGAAGTTAATAAAGGTTGAAACTTTGGATCATTCCAGTATGGTAATTCCAAAATCGATTCTACATCTGTAGGACTGCTATGCCATATATTAGAAGTTAATAAGGGTTGAAACTTTGGATCATTCCAGCATGGTAATTCCAAGATTGATTTAACCTCTTTATAACTACGCATAAACAAATAATCACAAATTAAGTCTTCTCTTCCTATTTTTTTTAATAATTTTATTATTTTGGCTTTTTCTTCATCGAACATCTATTTCATCTCCCAAAAATTACTGTATATTATAACATATTATCCTTTAGTTGTAAATAAAAAAATGTTCTTACTGATAGTACATTTCTTCTAATATATTCATATTTTCACTAATTTTTTCAACTAAATCGTCCCCGTATTTTTGCTTCAATTTGTTAAACTTTTGGATAAACTCTTCACACGGGAATAAAAATAAATCTAAATAATCAGTTAGCACTTCATCTATATAACTCATTTTTTCATTATTTAAAAAATCTATTATTTGATTTATATTTTCAAAATTCAATTTTTGCAAAACACTTGGTTCATATTTATCATATAATTCATCAATTGGTATTTTTTTCATATTACTCTCCTTATTTAAATTGTTCTAAAGCTTTTAATAATTGCTTATCTACCGTTTCTTTTTTATTATTTTCTATTATGATATCGGGATTTATTCCCTTTTGATCGACTACTTTACCTTTACTTGTCAACCATTTTTCAACTGTACATTTATAAGATGAGCCATTTGATAAAGTATAAATTTTTTGTACACTAGCCTTTCCATAAGTTTTTGTTCCAACAAGTATGGCACCATATTGTTCTTTTAATGCAGAACTTAATATTTCTGAAGCAGATGCTGTATTTTCATTTATTAATAAAATCACTTTTATATTTTTACTTTCCTTTGTTGTATCTTTTACTTTACGTTTTAACCCTTTTTTTTCTAATTGATAAATAATCTGGCCTTTTTTTAAAAAAATAGATGCAATCTCTTCGGCAGAAGAAATATATCCCCCAGCGTTATCTCTAAGATCTATAATCAATCCTTTTATTTTCTTTTCTTGTAATTCCTGAAATGCTTTTTCAAATTGTTGTGTAGTTTTTTCGGTAAATGCCTCTATTTGAATAATTCCTATATGATCTTTCTCTTGGTGTGTTACTGTTTGATTTGGAACTTTTGATCGATTGACTGTATATGTTTTGTATTCTTCTTTTCTTTTTACAACGATTTTAACTTTGGTATTTTCCTTACCTTTCATTAAAGTTACCACTTCATTTAAATTTTTTGGATCTATTTTACGATTATCAATTTGAATCAATTGATCCCCTTTTTTTAGTTTTCCATAGGAGGGCGTACCTTGGTAAACCTCTTCAACAACTATATGATTGCTTTCTTGTTTAATTGAACACCCTATTCCTACATATTCATCTTGTAAGACGTTATCTAATTCTTTTGATGCGTTAGGATCTAAAAATTCTGAATATTGATCTCCTAGTGAATCGATCATTCCTTTAACCGCTGATTCTAATAATACATCACTATTTACATCTTTATAATAATTACTTTTTATATTTTGATAAGTTTTAATAATTTCTTCATAATTCGTAGAATATTTGCTTAATGTAATTTTAGGCTTAATTGTTTGATTAACAATTATTCCAATTATAATCCCCATAAAAACAGTTCCTATTACAATATAAGATACCTCTTTTATAGTAAAATATTTTGTTTTATCTCTTTTCCTGTTTTTTTTCATAAACTTCCCTCTTATTTATTCTAGTATAAATTTGAAAAAAAGATTATTTTAAATAATCTTTGATATTGTCTATACCTTCTATATAAGTTATTACTTTATTATCTTTTATATGGAGTAATGTAGAACCTTTTATCTTTAAATCCGTGGCTTTTATAGGCTTTTTATTGGAATTTTTATCTGTAGTATATATTTTATTTTGTTTTAGTGATAAATCCACTTTATATAAAGCTTTTGAGGATGTTACGGATTTATAGGTAGAAATAGAAGAATCAATTTCACTTGCATCATTCCCTTTAAAGTCATAATAAACAACAATATATTCTTTATCATGTTGTTTAAAGGTAGATCCCGCTAAAATATTTTCATATTGAATGGTTGCAACTTTATCATTTTTTTTAAAAGTTATTTCTCCCATAACGATCGCCGCAACGAAATAAACAATTACTATTATTATTATTACAACCAACAAAACAGTAATTGCCTTTGACATGCTGATATTATTTTCTTTATCAAGACTTTTCATTACTTCTTGTCCTTTTGTACTTTTCTTTTTTCTTTCTATTTTATCTTTTTTTGTCATTTTTCTCACCTATTTGTTATTATACCATTAATACTTAAAAAAAGTAAACATTTTGATGTTTACTTTAGATTTTCTTATTTCCTATTTCATAGTAGGAACTAAGCTAATTGATTTGGCAATTTCTAATAGTTCCGTTTGTGACATTGTGGTTGATGTAATATAATAATCAACTCCACTTGATGACCAAGTTATAGAAGAATCACTTAACGCTCCAACAGTATCTGTTAACATATAAGGTTCTCCCATAGTTGGTATAATTGTAAATTCATCTTCTTTAGATACTGTTTCCTCCACTAATATAAAGGACTTATCACCACTGAAAGTTAAAATCACTCTTTTTCCATCATCTGTATCAACTGTTTCTTCATTAGCAAGTTTGGTCCCATTTGGTAAATATAATGGATAAATGATATCATCTAAGATTGTTGTTTGTTGATCCTCATTTGTTTGTTCATCCTTTGAAGAATCACTCGATTGATTATCTTTTTCTGTTTCATCTACATCAATTAATTGATCTAAATCAAATTGATCCTCATCAAAATTCGCATTTAAATCAACATCTTTATAGGTTAATTTCATCATTACAATATTATTTTTATCCACAACTTCTACTTGTTTTAAAGATGCATTTTCATCCAAATAAACTTTTTGTTTTTTTAAACTATTATTATTTGGATAATTCACATTAGATGTATATATGTAATAATTATCTTTTTTATTTACTGTTTTGGTGTTATCATTATTCAAATCCTTAATCACGGATTGCAATAAATATATTTGAGAATTATTATTTGGCCAATCGCTTTGGAATTTAAAACTTTTATTTAAAGATGGAGTAATGACATATACGCCTTCATCATTTCTTAAAATAATTTGTTCCTTGTTATTTGATTTATTGGTTAAACTGACTTTATAAAAATTATCCTTTTTATAGGAAACAACGACATCGTAATTATATACATCTTCATTATTGACTAACTCCAATTCTCCTTCAAGTTGATATCCTTTTGTTCCTTCTATTTTTTTTGTTAAATCTTTTAATATTTTTTCTTCGCTATTGCCTTTACATCCCGTTATTAAAAATATAATTGCTATTAAAAATATAAAAAATTTTTTCATAAATCACCTCAAATTAACTTTCATTTAATTATATTGTTCATTTTCCTGATTATTCATGAATAATTTTATTTTTTTTGGTAATGATAATATTGAAATAAAAAAGGAGGAAAAAGAATGGAAACATTACAAAAAGTTGCATTAGTTTTAGTAATTATTGGAGCTTTAAATTGGGGTCTAGTTGGACTTTTTGAATTTGATTTAGTCGCTTCAATATTTGGAAGTGCTACTAATATTATTTCTAAAATTGTATATATTATAATTGCAATTTGTGGAATTATAAATATTGGCATTTTATTTAAACATATAGAAGATTAAAAATACACTTCATAATGAAGTGTATTTTTATGTTAATTTAGAAGCAATTTCTTTTAATTTTCGAAAGCGATGATTCAATCCTGATTTCGTTATTTTTTTATTTGTTTCTATACTAATAATTGAACTTAATTCTTGGAGAGATACTTCTGGATATTTTAATCGATATTCTATAATTTGTTGCATTTTTTCATCTAAGAGTTCTATTCCCATCTTCTCTTTTATTAATTCTATATCTTTGATTTGTTTAGATGCACTTTCTATAATTTTTTCGGTATTAGCTTGTTCACAATTATTTAATCGATTGGTTTTATTTTTTTGATCTCTTAATACTCGAATGTCTTCATAGTACATAACTGCTTTATAAGCGTGAATTAATTTTATAAAATCACTGATTTTTTCGGCTTCTTTCAAATAAACCATATATCCTTTATCACGGTTTAAAATTTTTGCGTTTAAATCAAAGTCATTAATCAATCTCTGTACAAATACCGCTTCATCAGGATCGTCCAACAATAATTCCATATGGTAACGTGATGTTTTTGGATCATTTATGCTTCCTTGTGATAAAAACACTCCACGAATATAAGCCTTTTTATCATCTATCTCATCCACCAAATAGCTACTTGGTTTTGCCATTCGATTTTTATTTTCATCCCATACATTTAAATCACATAAAATTAGGTCTAACTTATTTGTTATTTTCAACAAATACAAACTATTTTTATTAAATTTAATATTTTTAGTAACTTGTATATTTACTTTCACATCATAGATTTGTTTAAATAAATTAATTATTCTTCGCGCTACATTGGCATTTTCAGTATTTAATGTTATTCTCTTTTCTTCGATTAAAGCATTATTTCTTACATATCCTGATAACTCAGCAATATTTTCTGAACGACTTCCTTGTATCGTTGATATTTCATTTTTTATATCTGTAGAAAAAGACATTTAGGACCTCATTATATAATTAAATACTGCTATGCTTAATTTTATACTATCATGTTTTATTGTACCATCTTTTAAAGTCAACAAATCTTCTTTTATCACTTCCACACCTAATTTTAATAATTCTTCTTCATCAATTAAAACTAAATCTTTTTGTTCCTTTGTAGCGTATTTTTTTACTATTTTCGGATCTATTTTGGAGTTGCTTGCAATTACTACATCAATTACATTTTTTCCCAGATAATGATTTAATAATTTAATATGATCACTTACTGTAAAATTATCTGTTTCTCCAGGCTGAGTAACAGCATTACAAATATACATTTTTTTTGCTTTGGTTTCTTTGACGGCTTTTTTAATATCTTTGCTAATTACGTGAGGCAAAATACTTGTATATAAACTTCCCATACTAAAAATAATTAAATCTGCATTTTTTATTGCTTCCAATACTTCTGGTAAAATATGAGGTTCTTGCTTATAATAAATTTTTTTATATTTTTTATGCGCCTTTGTTATAGAACTTTCTCCTTCAATAATCTCACCATCTACGGTTTTTCCCACCAAAGTCAAACAATCTTCTGATAAGGGAAGAACCGTATGTCTTACATCTAATAAACTAGATATTTCTTCAATTGCTTTTTTTAAACTACCTGTGATATCTAAAAGTCCTGTAAAAATCAAATTGCCTATTGTATGATCATTTAAATCACTAGTTGTATTGAAACGATATTCCATTAGTTCTTTTATATCGGGATTCATATTTGATAAATTTGTAATGACTTTTCGAATATCTCCAACTGCAGGGATGGAAAATTCTTGTCTTAACTTACCTGTTGATCTTCCATTATCAGCTGTTGTAATTACTGCTGTTATGTCAATTGGAAATTCTTTTAATCCTCTAAGCAAATAAGAAATCCCTGTTCCTCCACCAAATATAATAACTTTCTTGTGCATTTTATCACTTTCTTTTCTTTTTAATTTTTCATAAAAGATTAAATATTAATAGAGCAAATTCAATTACATTTTTGTATCCTCATTGTATAAATGATCAAATTTACCGGTTCTATTTACCTTAATCATTATACTCATACCTGCGATAAATAAGGCAACAGATACAGCCATCGCTATTTTTATCGGACCTAGCATAAGACTATCTGTTCTAAAATACTCAATTACAAATCTACCTGCAGAATACCATAATAAGTAAAAGGCTGATAGAGTTCCTATTTTTAAACGCTTTTTTCTTCTTAAAAAAAGCAAACATAAGAAACCTACTAAATTCCAAATCGATTCATATAAAAAAGTAGGCAAATAATAAGTACCTGATATATGCATTCCTTCTATTATAAAATTTGGTAAGTGTTGCTGTTTTAATACCGCTAACGTTGTGATTGGTCCATGGGCTTCTTTATTAAAAAAATTTCCCCATCTACCTATAGCTTGAGCTAATAAGATTCCTACGACAGCAATATCTGTTAATTTTAAGATATTTTGCTTATACTTTTTACAATAAATCACAAGTGTTACAAATCCAGCAATTAATCCTCCATGAACAGCAAGTCCGCCGTTCCAAATTTTTAATATTTCAATCGGATTTTGTAAATAATAATCTAAATTAAACAATACATAATAAATTCTAGCTCCTACAAATCCAAATAAAATACAATAAAATATTAAATTTATTAAAAATTCTTTCTCAATATGTTTTCTTTTTCCTTCTTTCATAATGATAAAATAGGCTGTGACAACTGCAATAAGCATCATTACGGAATAGTAATAAATGGTTATAGATCCTATTGTAAAAGATAATCTATTCATGTCTAAATCTCCTTATAATTGGCTTTATTATTACCTGCTCCATGATAGTATTGATGATCGAAATAATAATAGCTACCAATAATAATATCCAAAATTTGGTAAAATCAAGATGTCCTCCTAATATTATGTCCGTAAGTTTTAAAATAAATACATTAATAAATGGATAAAATAGACCTAATGTAAACCCTGTAATTGGTAAGGTAAGATACACTAAAATGGGTTTTACCGTTTGATTTAATACATATATAATAACAACGGCTAAAAAACCATAAAAGCCAAAATAGTTGGTATCAATATAAAAGGAATTAAATAAAGAGGATACAGCAATAAATACAAATCCATAGCAAATCATATATAAAAGCCATTCTAAAAATTTATTTAACCTTGCTTTGTTATTTTTTATTATAATCAATTTCATAATAAATCTCCTATAAAACTTTTTTTAAAAATTGTCCTGTATAAGATTCTTTAACTTTACTTATTTCTTCTGGTGTACCCGTAGCAACAATTGTACCGCCTTCATCACCACCTTCTGGACCTAAATCAATAATATAATCTGCCGTCTTTATCACGTCCATATTGTGTTCTATGACGATTACTGTATCTTTATTATCTACTATTTTTTGAATTATTGCAAGTAGCCTTTTAATATCATGCGTATGAAGTCCAGTTGTAGGTTCATCCATTACAAATAATGTTTTTCCTGTTGCCTTTTTTTGTAATTCTTTCGCTAATTTCACTCTTCCAGCTTCTCCGCCTGATAAAGTAGGTGCAGGTTGCCCCAATTTTATATAACCTAATCCTACATCGTTTATTACTTCTAGTTTTCTTTTAATCTTTGGAACATTTTCAAAAAATTTTAATGCCTCTGTCACTCTCAAATCTAAAACTTCTGCAATATTCTTATTTTTATATTTTATGTTAAGTGTTTCACTATTATATCTTGTACCATGACATACTTCACATGGTACGTAGACATCTGGTAAAAAATGCATAGATATTTTTTTTACTCCATCTCCTCTGCAGGCTTCACACCTACCACCTTTTACATTAAATGAAAAACGATTTTTTTGATAACCATACATCTTGGCCTCTTTTGTATTTGTGTATAAATCTCTTATATCATCAAAAACTCCTGTATAGGTTGCTGGATTGCTTCTTGGAGTTCTTCCAATTGGATTTTGAGAAATTTCAACAATCTTATCAACATGTTCCATACCTAATATTTTTTTAAATTTACCAGGCTTTTCTTTTGATTGATATAATTTTTGAGATATTGCTCGACATAAAATTTGGTTGATCAAACTACTTTTGCCACTTCCTGATACTCCTGTCACACACGTAAAAGTCCCTAGTGGTATTTTTACATCAATATTTTTTAAATTATTTTCACTTGCTCCTTTAATTTGTAAAATTTTCCCTATTCCTTTTCTTCTTTTTTTTGGAATTTCAATACACATTTTCCCTGATAGATATTTACCAGTAATACTATTTTCGTTTTTCATTACTTCTTCTGGCGTCCCACTAGCCATTATTTTTCCGCCTTGTTCTCCAGCTTCCGGTCCAATATCTACTAAATAATCAGCCGCAAGCATCGTATCTGCATCATGCTCAACTACAATTAAGGTATTTCCTAAATCTCGCATTTCTAAAAGAGAATTGATCAATAAGGAATTATCCCTTTGATGAAGACCAATGCTTGGTTCATCAAGTACATATAAAACCCCTGTTAATTTAGATCCAATCTGCGTAGCTAGACGAATTCTTTGAGCTTCACCTCCAGATAATGTCCCAGCACTTCTACTTAGTGTT
Organism: uncultured Bacilli bacterium; assembly: GCA_947627405.1. Classification (GTDB taxonomy): domain Bacteria; phylum Bacillota_I; class Bacilli_A; order RF39; family UBA660; genus CALVUP01. The sequence goes on from CANQVY010000014.1 coordinate 8,658, forward strand.
AGATAAGAAAGTCCTACATTTGATAAGAAAGTAAGCCTTTCTAATATTTCTTTGACAATCAAATTTGCTATTTTCTCTTGTTCTTTTGTAAGTTTTAAGTGTTTAAAAAATGGAATTAATTCCTTAATGCTCATACAAGTTACTTGATAAATATTTTTTTTATTCACATACACGGATAAGATACTATCATTTAAGCGTGCACCATGACAACTTTCGCATTCATACTCAATCATAAATTTTTCAAGCCATTCCCTGATCCATTCACTGCTGGTCTCCATATATCTTCTTTGTAAATTATTCAAAATACCCTCATAAAAATCTCTTGTCCTAGTGGTATTTCCACTTTTAGAAGTAATATTAAAATCTATAAGGTCTTTAGATCCATATAATACAATATCCAATTCTTTCTTTGTTAGGTCTTTTATTTTTTTATCTAAATCAATATGATAATAATCTGCACAACATTTTAATCTTTTATAATCCATTGAACCCGGATCATCATTCAAAGTAACAATTGCTCCTTCATTGATTGATATATTTTTATCAGGTATTACTAAATCTTTATCGATCTGCAATTTTATTCCTAATCCTTTACAATCAGGGCAAGCTCCATAAGGGGCATTAAACGAAAATGTCCTTGGTTCAAGTTCAGATAAAGAAAAATCACAATAAGGACAAGCAAAATCTTCAGAATATATAACTTCCTTTTCCCCTACATATTCAACAATGACTTTTCCCCGAGATAAATTTGTTGCTACTTCTATAGATTCTGCTATTCGAGATCTAGAATCTTCTTTTAATACAATTCGATCTATAACTACATCAATTGTAGATTTTTTATTTTTATCTAACTCAATTTCTTCATCTAAACTTTTCATTTCTTTATTTACTCGAACACGCACATATCCTTGTTTTCGTAAATTTTCAAATAAGTCTTTGTGCGTTCCTTTTTCACCACTTATTATTGGTGCCATAATAATTATTTTTGTTCCAATTTCATGTTCTAAAACTTTATTGGCCATTTCTTCAATACTTTGGGAAGTAATTGGAATATGATGATTTGGACAATATGGCGTTCCAATACGTGCGAATAAAAGCCTTAAATAATCATAGATTTCTGTTACTGTTCCAACAGTTGATCTTGGATTTTTGCTTGTTGTTTTTTGATCAATACTAATAGATGGAGACAATCCTTCGATACTATCTACATCTGGTTTTTCTGTACCTCCTAGAAATTGTCTAGCATAAGCTGATAAACTTTCTACGTATCTTCTTTGACCCTCTGCATAAATTGTATCAAAAGCAAGAGAACTTTTCCCACTCCCTGAGACTCCTGTCATAACAGTTAATTTATTCTTAGGAATCTCTATATTTATATTTTTTAAATTGTTTTCTCTTGCACCCTTAATTATAATTTTATCCATACTTCTCACCTTTTTCGTGTTTATTATAACATATTATGAATACTTTATAACAAAAAAGATTCTATAATTTTTATAAAATCTTTTATTTCCAGAAAATATAATTTTCCTATAATCTATTCCCCATTGCTTTTCATCTCAAACAATATATCTCTAAGCTCCATTGCTCTTTCAAAGTCTAATTCTTTTGCGGCCTTTCTCATCTCTTGTTCTATTTCTTCATATGTTTTTTCCCTTTCTTCTTTTGTTGTCTTTTGATCTTTTAGTTTCGTTATAGCTGTGTTACTAATTACTTCACCTATTTTCTTATCAATTGTCTTAGGAACAATTCCATGCTCTTTATTGTATTTTTCTTGTATAGCTCTTCTTCTATAGGTTTCATCAATGGCATATTGCATACTACCAGTAATATGATCCGCATACATAATAACGTGCCCATTGGCATTTCTCGCACAACGCCCTATGGTTTGAATTAAGCTTCGATCACTTCGTAAGAATCCTTCTTTATCTGCATCTAAAATCGCAATTAAACTTACTTCTGGAATATCAATACCTTCTCTAAGTAAATTAATTCCTACAATAGCATCATATTTTCCTAAACGTAAATCTCTTATAATTTGAAGGCGTTCTAAAGTCTTTATCTCACTATGCAAATAAGCTACCTTAATATCTAATTCTTTTAAATAATTTGTCAACTCTTCAGCCATTCTTATAGTTAATGTCGTTACTAATGTTCTTTCATTCTTTTGTATCCTATTTTTTATTTCTCCAATCAAATCATCGATTTGTCCTTGTGTTTTGCGAACTTCAATTGTAGGATCCAAAAGCCCAGTAGGTCTTATAATTTGCTCAATTACTTCATTATGAACTTTTGCAAGTTCATAATCCCCTGGAGTTGCTGAAACATAAATAGCTTGATGAATCTTATTCTCAAATTCCTCAAATTTTAATGGTCGGTTATCCAGTGCACTAGGAAGTCTAAATCCATAATCTACAAGATTTTGTTTTCTTGCTCGATCTCCATTATACATTCCTCGTACCTGTGGCAAAGTAACATGCGATTCATCAACAACTAAAAGGAAATCATCATCAAAAAAATCCATCAATGTTGCAGGAGTTTCTCCTTCCGCTCTTAGAGCCATATGTCTAGCATAATTTTCTACCCCACTACATACACCCGTCTCTTCAAGCATTTCAATATCATAATTTGTTCTTTGTTCTAACCTTTGTGCTTCTATTAATTTGTTTTCTCTTTTCAAAATTTCTAAGCGATCTTTTAATTCTTCTTTAATTCTTTTAATCGCTTCTTTCATTTTATCATCGCTAGTTACAAAGTGACTGGCTGGAAAAATACTTAAAGTTTTTTTGTTGGATAAAATGGTCCCTGTTATAATATCAATTTCACTAATTCTATCAATTTCATCCCCAAAAAATTCAATGCGATATCCTTTTGTCCTTTGATATGTTGGAATGATTTCTAATATGTCACCTCTTACTCGAAAAGTTCCTCTTTTAAAGTCATAATCATTTCTTTCATATAGCATTTCTATCAATTTGGAGAGAACTTTATTTCTCTCAATTTCTTCCCCTTCTCTTAAAGTAAGCATTTTATTTAAATATTCCTCTTTTTCTCCTATACCATAAATGCATGAAACTGAAGCAACCACAATAACATTTCTATCCGATAAAAGAGCACTTGTAGCCGAATGTCTCAATTCATCAATTTCGTCATTAATTGATGAGTCTTTTTCAATATAAGTATCTGTGGATGGAACGTATGCTTCAGGTTGATAATAATCATAATAGGAAACAAAATATTCAACTCTATTTTCTGGAAATAATTCTTTAAATTCAGAGTATAACTGTCCTGCCAGTGTTTTATTATGTGCTAAAATCAATGTTGGTTTATTAACCTCTTTGATTACATTGGCAATCGTGAATGTTTTTCCTGTACCTGTTGCTCCCAGTAATACTTGATGTTTCTTACCAGTTTTGATTCCATTAACTAATTCTTTAATTGCTTTAGGCTGATCTCCACTAGGTTTAAAATTAGATACTAACTCAAACATAGACATTACTCCCTTCTCTAAATTATTTTCCCTTATATTATAATTAATAATCATATTTTCTTGTGCGCTATTATTTTAACATAAGGGTATAGAAAAAACAAGAAATTTTAATAAATATCCTTGTCTTATGCACTTACATTATTTCCATTATTTCAAATATTATCGTTATCAAGATTTAGTTTTTCTTTAACTGTATCAAAATATAATTTATAAGAATCAGGGTAAGTAAGATCCTGTGGGAGTTCTTCTGACAACATTATTTCAGACATTTCATAATCTTTAGGAAGATTTCCCATTTCTAATATTTCACAAAACGAGAGTAAAGCAAAAGAACTAATTTTATATACACAAACAGGAGTTAATTTTATTTTAGTAGCACCTGTTTCTTCATACATTTCTCGTTTAGCAGCTTCTTGCCAAGTTTCACCTTCTTCAATATGTCCACCCGGAATTTCCCAACCTTTACGTTTTTTATTGTAACAAAATACATATTTTCCCTTATACCTACTTACACAAACTACTCTTGTATATTCCTTTTCATCACAATAACCTAAATCATATAATTTTACTTCTAACATAATTATCCTCTTTTCTAAAATTTAATAATAACTCTAAACAATTAATTTTATTTTCACTTAATAATTTACTTTTGGTGGTTCACGAATCAAATTGAAAACTGAACATAATTCTTTATCGTATAAAATCTCCAATTCAAGCAAAGCCTTGTACACGCAACATATAATAAATGCATATCAACTTTATTATGTATATCATACACTTCAGAAGAAACATTATTAATAATAACAACATCAAATTCTAACCCTTTAGCTAAGGATGATGTTAACACACAGATACCACCACTGTATTCATTATCTTTGGCTATTATTTAAGTAACTTCTATACTTTTAGAAGATAAATTAGTAAATTTTTTTGCTCCAGCATCGGTTTTACAAATAATTGCAATTGATTTATAACCCATATTTATTCTTTTATGGGGACGAATAAAAATCAAAAATTTTATTTTTAATAATATATAACACTAAAATATTAAAAGTTTTTCTATTTATTTATTTTAACATTTTTACAATGAAAAAACAAGGTAAGAAAAATCTATCCTTGTATTATCGTTAATTTTCATTTGGAATTCCATTTTATTTATTTTTAAATGATTCACAATAATAATATTTTTTATTTTAATCTTTGAATGATCATTGAAATTACTGGATTGGCAAAAAGTGATGTATTATCTCCTAAATTTGGGCTATTTAAATATAATTCTCTTTTTCCAACGTTAACAAACTCAAAAACATCATTTGGTAAAACTGTAGATAGAATACCACTTCCTACAATAGCACTTGGCAATTGATTATCATTCCAAACACTAGCTCCCGCGTATACAGTATCTTCGTTTTGTTTTTTTAAACCAATTGAAATAACATCCCTTGATTTTACAAATGCAGTATTATTCATTAAACAAGCATAAACCGTAAAATCCACTCGGTAAACCCCAGGGGTTTTAATTGTAATTGTATTTTCTTCATCATTTAACAAAAAGTTTTCCTCTTCATCTGATATTTTCATATCAATTGGTAATTTATCCTTTGGATTTACCTTAACTCCAGATGAAGAATCTTCTATATTAAATGTAATAAATTGAGCAGCAGGAATTACTAATGGCCCTGGAGGTCCTTGCTCTCCTTTTTCCCCTTTCCATCCTGTTGGTCCTGGATCTCCTTTTTCTCCTTGTGGGCCAGGTATTCCTTGTTCTCCCTTTTCACCCTGAGGTCCTTTTATTTGACCAATATCCTTCCATTCATCTTCTGTATCAGACCATACATATAAATTATTCCCTACTAAATAAGATTCCCCAATCTTTCCTTTTTCGTGGGCCTGTTTTAATTCAGCAAATGAATCATAAGATCCTAAAATTGTAACACTCGTCCCATCTTCTCCTTGAGGCCCTTGCTCTCCCTTTTCTCCCCTTGGGATCACAAAATCCAAAATGTGATTTGTTCCTTCTTTATGATCTATTACTTCAGCATTTTTTAATGGTTCTCCTGTTATAACTGTCCCAATCGAAATTGTTTCGGGAGATGCACTTTTTCCCTGTGGACCGGTTGGACCAATTGTTCCAGCAGGTCCAGTTGGCCCAGTTGGACCAATAAAAAAACAGTTTGTAGATAGATGAGAAAATTTATCATTCATAATTTTTTCTCCTTTCTATCATACTATATGCGTAAAACCCAATATTGCTAATTTGGAAAATATTTAAATAGAAATTTTATGCAAAAAAAAAGCCTAAGCTTTTTTTACATATTTCTTGAAAGCAATACCCATACCAACTATGCTTATTACCAACATCATAACATAAGTATAAATACTATCTGATGTATTTGGATTTTTTACATTTGTATTATCTTTCGAATTTGCTTGTGGCTTTTCTGGCATTGGAGTAGCAACTACTGTATCACCAGTTGCAACTTCTACCTCATTGACTGTAACCTTTCCAGTTCCGGAATTTTTAATCTGAATTCCTTCTTTTGCATTTGTAATTCCTAAATTTCCTTGTAAAACTTCAATAACATTTGTATTATCTTTTTTAGCTTTTTCAACTGCTTTTTGAGCATCTGTTCCTACATACCACAAAGCATTATCTTCTTTATTTGTTATTTTTAATTCTAATTTATCGGGTACAACAAATTCTGAATCAAATGGATGGTTATAAATACCTCCACTTACAGAATAATTTTCTTTATTATCTCCTACAGAAACTAAAGTTTCTTCTGTAGTTGAATTAAAGTTTCCACCAGTAATTGTAATTTTTGCATCTTCATTAGCAGCAACTACAGCTGCTCCATAGTAATCAACTGGTCCTTCATTAGTTAATAACATTTGAAAAGCTCTATAATCATAATATACCATATATTTATCAGGATCTTCATTAGTAGCATTAATCGTACCACCATTTATTTTAATATTACCACCTAAAGCTAAAATTCCAATCTGACCAGTAATCGTTCCTCCATTAATTACTATTTCTTTAGATCTCTTCGAAATAATTACTGGAGTTAATCGATTATATGTTGTATATTCATCTTTTGTTTGAATTGTACCACCATTGATAATAACTCTGGCTGTATCACTATCTGTATAAATTGCACCAAGACCTGCTTCAACTGTACTATTTCCATTTACAGTATATGAGTTGTTCTCACCTTTTATCTCAACTGCAAAATCTGATTGAGCAGCATGATGATTTACGTTATTTAAGACAACTGAATTGCTTTCACCCTTTAGTATCATATCACAAGAAAGTTGAT